>JAAXXS010000284.1 GCA_013334395.1 Holophagaceae bacterium
GCCCTGGGTGCCGGGGCTGGTGGCTGCCCCGTAATTGGCGGTGAGCAGGTCCAGCTTGCCGTCCCCGTTGAGGTCCGCAGCCCTGATCGCGATCGGCTGGACGCCGGTGGCGAAGTCCACAGCGGTGGCGAAGACGCCTGCCCCGGTCTGGAGCAGGATTGAGACGGTGTTGGCCGCGGTGGCCACGGCGAGATCCGCTCGGCCGTTGCCGTCCAGGTCGGCCACAGTGACCGCCTGGGGATCCCCACCCACGGCATAGGCGACGGGGGCGCTGAAGGTGCCGCTGGCGGTCTGGGTGAAGACCAGCACGCTGTTGCCGCCGCTGGCGGCCACGATGAGGTCTGTGCGGCCGTCCCCGTTGAGGTCGCCCACCGCCACGTCCAGGGGCGTGCGGCCCGGGGTGGCCAGCACCGTGGCTGCCAGGAAGAAGCCGGGCCGGGCGGGGTCCGCCAGGCGCACGGAGACCGTGTGGTCCTCCGCGTTGGCCACCACCAGATCGGGGCGGCCATCCCCGTTCACATCGGCCACCACCAGGTTCGCGGGCCCGTTGCCCACGCCGAAGCGGGTGGGCAGGACGAAGGTCCCGGCGGAGCTCTGGAGCCGCGTGGAAACATAGCCCTGGGTGGAGGCCCCGTCGAACTCCGTGGAGACCAGGCCCAGGATGTCCGGGAGCCCGTTGGCGTCCAGGTCGGCCACCGCGATGGCGTTGACGAGGTAGGACGAGGAAGGGCCGGTGTGGAGGTCGGAGCTGGAACAGGCGAGCAGGGCGAGCACGCCCAGGGGACCAAACAGCAGTGCGGAACGGGAACGCATGGGCACCTCCTTGAGTCTGTCCCGACAAGGATGGAAGCAAGGCCGGGACCCTGCAAGGGGCCGGAGGGGGCGGCGCACGCGAACCGGGTCCCTCAAGGCGTTCGCGTCCGTTCCAGCAGGTGGTCAACGCCGTGGGCGTAGTAGTCCAGGAGGGGGGCCTTGTGGGGCGGCAGGACCAGATGGCCGTCCACGGTCAGGAGGATGCGCCGCAGGGTCAGCACGCGCAGGCCAACTTCGAAGGTCCGCTGGAAGGACCCCCGGGGCAGGTGCAGCGGCAGACCCCGTTCCTGGGCCCGGGCCAGGGTCTCCATTACCTGATCCCGGAAAGGTGCGCGGCCCGGCGCGTCGCCGCCTAGCTCCCGGTAGACCCAGGCCACCACGGCCACGGGGGTGATGGGGACTTCGTTCCCCACGGCCTGCAGCAGGGTTTCTGCGAAGGCCTCCAGCAGAGGGCGGCGGGCCTCCCAGTCCAGGTCTCGGAGGTCGGCACCCCCCAGGGCCGTGGCGGCGTGGATGGGCGTGCCGAAGTTGGCCACCGCGTAGCCGAAGCGGTGGAAGCGGCGGGTGGCGCCCCGCCAGACCAGGCCCAGCAGCCACAGGGAGGTGCGCCGCAGCAGGGCCAGGGGGCCGCGCTTGGGCTTGCCCAGACCTTCGCGCACCAGGTTGCTGTCCTCCACCACCCGGTCATAGTTGATGCCCACGGGGATGAAGACCAGGTCCTTGGCCCCGGCCCGTAGCATGTAGTCCAGCAGGCCCAGCTTGGGGGCCTGGAGCCGCCCGTCCCGGCTGAGGCCGCCCTCCAGGAAGATGCCCTGGGTGGTGCCCTGGGCCACGGTGCGCTGCACGTAGCGCTCCAGCACCGCATGGTAGAGGGGATCCCGGAAGCGGCGTCGCACGAAGAAGGACCCGAAGCTGCGGAAGAGCTTCTCCAGGGGCCAGACCCGGGCCCACTCGCCCACGGCGTAGGAGATGGAGACCCGGCTGGATAGCAGGAAGGCCACCAGCAGGTAGTCCGCGTTGCTGCGGTGGTTCATGACATAGACCACGGAGGCGTCGCGGGGGATGCGGTTCAGGGCGGCCTCGGCGCTGCGCCCGATGCGGACCCGGTAGCAGGTGCGCAGCAGCCAGCCCGCCAGCCGCTTGCCGTAGCGGTAGGTGGTGATGAGGTTGAAGCTCGGGATGATCTCGTCCAGGTAGAGGCTCACATCCGCCAGCAGGCTGGCCTCCTCCCGGCCGGTCTCCAGGGCCAGTGCCGTCACCCGCTCACGCAGATCGGCGTCCGCCAGCAGCTCCGCCTTCAGGCGCTGCTTGCGCGTGACGGTGACGGGGTTGAGCCGGAACCCCAGCTCCCGCCGGGTCCGCAGCGCATGGCGCCAGGCCCAGCGCCGGAACCAGCCCCGCCCGAAGCGGCCGAGGAGCGCCAGGAACACAAGCGCCCCCGCCGCGAGGGCGATTAACCACTGTTTGGGAGTCATGGGCCGAGTATGGACCGGTCCTGCCCTCCTGGGCAGTTACTCGTAGCGCAGGGCCTCGATGGGATCCAGCTTGCTGGCCTTGGCGGCGGGGTAGAGGCCGAAGACGAGGCCGATGGCGGCGGGCACGGCGAAGGCGCTGGTGACGGCCCAGAGGGGCACGGAGCCCATGGAGCCCAGCAGGGCCTTGCCGAGGATGGCGCCGAGGATGAAGCCCAGGCCCACGCCGATGGCGCCGCCCAGCACGCAGAGGA
>JAAXXS010000099.1 GCA_013334395.1 Holophagaceae bacterium
CTGGCAGCGGCCCCGCGGGCGGCCCAGCGGCCATGCCGTTCAACGAGGAGGAAGAGCACTTCGACCTCTCGGAGTTGGAACAGGAGCTCGACGCCGACGCCGAATACGACGCCATGGAGGAGGAGGAAGACAGCGTCAACGTCGGAAGCCTCAAGCGGGGCAGCGAGGACGCGCCCGTGGTGAAGCTCGTGAACATGGTGCTCATCGATGCCATCAAGCGCGGCGCCTCCGACATCCACATCGAGCCCTACGAGAAGACCTACCGCATCCGGTTCCGCATCGACGGCATCCTCCAGGAGGTCATGCGGCCCAACCTGAAGCTGAAGGATCCCCTCACCTCCCGCGTGAAGATCCTGGCCAAGCTCAACATCGCCGAGCGGCGGCTGCCCCAGGACGGGCGCATCAAGCTGCGCGTGAACATGGGCGGCAAGCAGAAGGTCATCGACTACCGCGTGAGCATCCTGCCGACCCTCTTCGGCGAGAAGATCGTGTTGCGGCTGCTGGACAGCGACAAGCTCATGCTGGATCTGACCAAGCTGGGCTTCGAGCCCGAGAGCCTCGTGCGCTGGGACCGCCAGATCTCCAAGCCCTACGGCATGGTGCTGGTGACGGGCCCCACGGGTTCCGGCAAGACCAACACCCTGTACTCCTCGGTCGCCAAGCTCAACACCTCGGACACCAACATCATGACCGCCGAGGATCCCGTCGAGTTCAACTTCCCGGGCATCAACCAGGTGCAGATGAAGGAGCAGATCGGCCTGAACTTCGCCGCGGCGCTGCGCTCCTTCCTGCGGCAGGATCCCAACATCATCCTGGTGGGCGAGATCCGCGACTTCGAGACGGCGGAAATCGCCATCAAGGCCTCGCTGACCGGCCATCTGGTGCTGTCGACGCTGCACACCAACGACGCCCCCAGCACCATCAACCGCCTCATGAACATGGGGGTCGAGCCCTTCCTGGTGGCCACCTCCGTGAACATCATCTGCGCCCAGCGCCTGGTGCGGCGGCTCTGCGCCCAGTGCAAGGCGGTGGACACCCACGTCCACCCGGAGGAGGCCCTCTACAAGGTGGGCTTCACGCCCGAGGAGGTGGAGCGCGGCATCACCTTCTACAAGCCCGTGGGCTGCGAGGTCTGCAACAAGCGGGGCTACAAGGGGCGGGTCGGCCTCTACGAAGTGCTGGAGATGTCCGAGACCCTCAAGGACATGATCCTCACCGGCGCTTCGGCCATCGAGCTGCGGGAGCAGGGCCAGAAGGAGGGCATGATCACCCTCCGCCGCTCCGGCTGCCGCAAGGTGCTCGACGGCGTCACGACCATCGAGGAAATCATCCGCGAGACCGTTCTCTAAACGAGGTGCTTCATGAGCGAAATCGGCGCCAACTACGTGGCTTCCCTTCAGCAGCTGCTGAAGACCATGGTGGAATACGGCGGGACGGACCTGCACATCACCACGGACTCGGCGCCGCAGATCCGCATCGACGGCCGCATGGTACCGCTGAAGCTGCCGCCCCTGGACGCGGCCCAGACCCGCTGGCTCTGCTACGGCGTCATGACCGATCAGCAGAAGCACCGCCTGGAGGAGGACCTGGAGGTGGACTTCTCCTTCGGCCTCCAGGGCGTGGCCCGCTTCCGCGCCAACGTCTTCAACCAGCGGGGCGCCACCGCCGGCGCCTTCCGCACCATCCCCGAGCAGATCCGCAGCTTCGACCAGCTGGGCCTGCCGCCCTCGGTGCAGGCCCTCTGCGACAAGCCCCGCGGCCTGGTGCTGGTGACGGGCGTGACGGGCTCCGGCAAGTCCACGACCCTGGCCGCCATGGTGGACAAGATCAACACGGACGAGCCCCTGCACATCCTCACCATCGAGGATCCCGTGGAATACGTCCACCACCACAAGCGGGCCCTGGTCAACCAGCGGGAGATCCACGCCGACACCCACAGCTTCAAGAAGGCCCTGCGCTCGGCCCTGCGCCAGGACCCCGACGTGGTGCTGGTGGGTGAGATGCGCGACCTGGAGACCATCGAGTCAGCCCTGACCATCGCGGAGACGGGCCACCTCACCTTCGGCACCCTGCACACCAACAGCACGGTGCAGACCATCAACCGCATCATCGACGTGTTCCCCAGCCACCAGCAGCCCCAGATCCGCGCCCAGCTGTCCATGGTTCTGGAGGGCGTCATCTGCCAGAGCCTCATCCCCAAGGCCAGCGGCAAGGGCCGGGCCTTGGCGCTGGAGATCATGCTGCCCAACTCGGCCATCCGGAACCTCATCCGTGAGGACAAGATCCACCAGATCTACGGGGTCATGCAGGCTGGCCAGACGAAGTACGGCATGCAGACCTTCAACCAGAGCCTCTCGGACCTGGTCATGCGCCGGGAGATCAGCCAGGAGCAGGCCTTCGAGTATTCCTCTAACGCCGACGAGCTGCGGGAGCTCATCAACCGCGGCGTGGGGGTCGGCTCCTCCGGCGGCCGCACCGCCAGCCCGGCCCAGGCCGCCAGCCCCTCCCTGGGTGGGCGGAACCCCAACATCAAATACACCTAGTCCCGATCTAAGCACTTTCCCCTAGCCGCTTTTTTCCCTATCCTGAAGCCAGTACCGCACTTAGTCGTCTGCCGAGGTCCTCATGCCAGCTTATGCATGGAAAGGCAAGAACCGGATGGGGGAGGTCCAGGAGGGCGTCCTGGTCTCGGATTCCCGGGATGCCGCCGCCATCACACTCAAGCGCAATGGCATTGAAGTCATCACCATCCGCGTCATGGCCTCGGACGCCAAGAAGTCCTTCGGCAAGGTGCCCGCCAAGGCCCTGGCCATCTTCACCCGGCAGTTCAGCGTCATGATCGACGCGGGCCTGCCCCTGGTGCAGTGCCTGGAGATCCTGGGCGCCCAGCAGGACCACAAGGCCTTCCAGCGCATCATCGAGGCCGTGCGGGACGACGTTGAGAAGGGCTCCACCCTGCAGGCAGCCCTGGCCAAGCACCCCAAGGCCTTCAACGACCTCTACGTGAATATGGTGGGTGCCGGCGAGAGCGGCGGCATCCTGGACATCATCCTCCAGCGCCTCTCCACTTACATCGAGAAGGCCGTGAAGCTCACGGCCAAGGTGAAGGGGGCCATGACCTACCCCGTGGCGGTCATCACCATCGCCATCAGCGTGGTGGTCATCATCATGGTCAAGGTGATCCCGGTGTTCTCCGCCATGTATGACGGCATGGGCGCCAAGCTGCCCTTCCCCACCCTGGTCTGCATGACTCTTTCTAATGCTCTGATCAACTACAGTTGGCTCATCATCATTGCCGTGGTGCTAGTGGTGCTGGGTCTCCGCCAGTATTACAGGACCCCCACTGGCCACCTGCAGATCGATGGCGTCTTCCTGAAACTCCCGATCCTTGGGGATGTGCTGCGCAAGGTGGCTGTGGCCCGGTTCTGCCGCACCCTGGGCACCCTAATTAGCTCCGGCGTGCCCATTCTGGAAGGCATGGACATCACCGCCCGCACCGCTGGCAACATGGTCATCCAGAACGCCATCCTCAAGTCCAAGGACGCGGTGGAGCAGGGCCGGAACATCAGCGGCCCGCTGGCGGAGACCAAAGTCTTCCCGCCCATGGTGGTGCAGATGGTGGGTGTCGGTGAGGCCACGGGTGCCCTGGATGCCATGCTCGCCAAGGTGGCAGACTTCTATGAGGACGAGGTGGACAATGCCGTGGCCAACCTCACCAGCCTCATGGAACCCGTGATGATCGCCATGTTGGGCGGCATCATCGGCTTCATCGTGGTAGCCATGTATCTGCCGATCTTTAACCTGGCCAACGTCTTCGGCAAGGACTAGCCGCACGTTTCTTGCACACCTGACACTCGGAGGTTCCCATGTTCCAACGCGGCCGAGTCCGAGGCTTCTCCCTAGTCGAAATTCTGCTGGTTTTGGCCATCATCGGTGTTCTCAGCGGCATTGCCATCCCGTCCTACCTTGGCCAGCGGCGCAGGGCTCGGGTCATTGGGGATGCCATTGCCAATATCAAGGTGGTCCAGATGGCACTAGAGAGCCGCAAGGCCGAGAACGGTATATACGGCGCTGCAGGTAACTACAACTGGACCCTGGGTGTAGCGGACGCCAGCGCCACAACCCTTCTGCCAGCCCTCTCTACCATAGGCAGCACCAAGATGACCTATAAGCTGGTCATCGATGCCAGTGGCATCACCTACACATTGACGGCCTACGACCCCAGCTTAAGTGCCACAGTCCCGGCCTACCAGACCAACCAGGCCGGGGCTGAGTTGGCGCGAATGTATTAGGTGCTGACCCAGTGAGTTGGCGATTGGGTTCCGACTCGAGCGCATGGTGTCGGGATGTCAGTTCCGGTTGCGGCCTGCATCGGCCCACCCCAGAGCCAGCACCAGCAGGCCTGCTATTGCGCTGAAGGCCGCCAATAGCCAGGCTGGCGTAGGCGCAGGAGGGGGAAAGAGCACCTCGTCGGGGATGTTCTGCCTGGTCTTGACCTTCTTCCCACTTGGAAGGCGGAGCACATTGGCTTCTTTTTGGAACGTCCTGCCGGCAAGGTGGGCCTCCTGCTGAGCTGCGCCCTGGTGGATGAATGGCTCCGTGGCGGCGTAGGGCAATACCCACGGGATGAGATCCCGGCGCCAAGCTTGGGGTGTCTCCTCACCGCTGATAGCGATGGTCATAATTAAGCCCACCAGGCCGAAGACCACGGGCACGGCCAGACTGTTAATGCGGTCCGAGACCCAGAGGTAGAGGGCAAGCAGGGGCACACTTCCCAGCCAGAGCCAACCCAGGAGCCGGGCCATGAGGAGGCCAGGGTAGGGCTGGTCCAGGAGCGGGTTGGCCCAGCCCAGCAGCTTCCGCTCCGCGAAGAGCAGGAGCCCGAGGGCGGCAAGCATTGCGGCCACCAGGAGCAGCACCAGTAAGGCCTTGGCCAGGAAGAAGCCCCGTCGGGCGAGGGGCATGGCATGGAGATGGCGCCAGGTCTTGAAGCGGTGCTCAGGTCGGAAGACCAGGGCCGGCAACAGGGCCAGCACCAGGGGATGGAGGAAACCTCCCCAGAGGGCGACCACCAGCTTGGGGTGTAAGGTATCCAGTAGCATTTTTGCCTCTGGGTTCACCGTCTGGAGTCCCAGCAGGGGCCTCTCGAAGACCAGAAACTCCACCAGCAGAAAGAGCAGGGGCAGCAGCCAGAGGGTCCGGAGGGCAGGGGAGCGCCGCAGCTTGAGGACCTCGGCGAGGAACTGGCGGAGGAAGGCACTCACGGCATCCCCTCAGGCCTGGGCGTCGCGGTGGCGGACAAAGTCCAGGGTGCCCAGGGTCACCAGGGCCGCCGCCAGCAGCAGGCCCACCGGTACCCAGGACCAGGGGAGCTCCCGCCAGCGTTCGAAGATGTTGCCCATCTGGGCGGCCAGCCCCCAGGGCAGGGCATAACTCAGGGCGGTCAGGCCCACCATGCGCACGGCCAGCCAGCTTCCCACCAGGGCCGCCGTCAGGCTGATCCAGAGGCCCGGGAACCGCAGGGACAGCCAGGTTTGGAAGGCCACAACCCCCAGCAAGGCCAGGGCCGAATACCCGGTGAACCCTAGGAGGAGGCCCCAGGGCAGGGGCCCCATGAGCAGCAGGGGTCGTGTCTGCAGGAGCAGCCCGAGCAAGCTGAGGGCCAGGACGAAGAGCCCCAGAGAGCCCAGGACCAGGACCCCGTGGCCCAGCGCCTTTACCAGGTAGTGGGTGTGCCGGGGGATGGGCTGCAGAAGCAGCCGATACCAGGCCCGGGCCTCCCGCTCCTGCTCCCAGGACAGCTCTGCGATGAGGGCCGCTGCCAGGGGCATGACCACCAGGTTCCAGATGACGAAGTTCAGCTCCAGCCAGAAGCGGAAGCCCGGCCGGAAGGGCTGAATCCGACTCTCCGAGAACCCGAAGAGGATGGCCAGGAAACCCAGCTGGCAGAGGGGCGCCAGGACCGCCACCACCAGCACCCAGCTCTTGTGCCACTTGACCCGCTCTGCGGCGAAGGCAGCCCGCAGGGTGCCGTTCATTGCTCCTCCAGCAGGGTCAGGAACCGGGCCTCGAGGTTGGCCTTGTGGGGACTCAGCTCATAGAGGTCACAGCCCCCGGCCACGAGGCAGGCTGCCACACGGGGCGCCTGGTCGAGCGCGGCCTGGATCAGCACCCGGCCATCATGCTCCTGATGGGCGAAGCCCTCCCTCGCCAGGACTGCCTGGGCCTTGGTGGGGTTTCCCACACGCACCAGCAGTTCGGCCTGCTCCCGGGCTCCCAGTTGCTCCATGGGGCCCTGGTATTTCAGCTTCCCCCGGTGGATGACCACCAGGTCCTGGGCCACCTGCTCCACCTCGGCCAGCATGTGGCTGGAGAGAAACACCGAAGCCCCGGTCTCCAGGGGGAGGCGCCGGATCAGCTCTCGCATGTCCTGGATGCCCGCGGGATCAAGGCCGTTGGTGGGCTCGTCCAGGATCAGCAGCTGGGGTTGTCCCATGAGGGCCAGGGCCACGCCTAGGCGTTGGCGCATGCCCAGGGAATACTCCCGCACGGGCCGCCGGGCGTCCTGAGCCAGTTGCACCAAGCCCAAGACCCGGTCCACCTCGGCCCGGGGTAAGTTCCGCAGGAGGCGGGTGATCTCCAGGTTCTCCAGGCCCGTAAGGTGGTCGTAGAGGGCCGGGGACTCCACCAGGGCCCCGATCTGGGCCAGGGCTGCGGGATGCCCTGGCGGCAGCCCCAGCACCTCGGCACTGCCACCGCTAGCCCTGATCAGCCCCAGCAGCAGAGAGATGGTGGTGGTCTTGCCAGCGCCGTTGGGACCCAGGAACCCTGTGATGGCCTGGGGGCGCACCCGCAGGTCCACGCCGTCCACCACGAGGCGGGCCCCATAGCGGCGCGACATCATTGTTGAGGAAATCACCCAGTCCATCTGCAGGAGTCCCCTAAAGCCTTGAGTATGACCGTCTGTTGCCTACCGCAAAGCAGACGCACACCTCTCAAGGGTAGGTTGGCGGATGAGGGCCTTGCCTGGGACGTGAAAGGCCACACATCGACTGAAAAAAAGCGGGAGCCCGTAGGCTCCCGCTTAAGGGGCTGTCGAATCAGCTAGTCGACGCCAGATGTCATCGTAAAGTTGTTGATTGCAGTGCCATTAACGTCAAACTTTGCATTCAGGTAGACGGAGGACGCAAAGTGGCCCTGGGCACCAGCAGCGGGGGGAAGGTAGCCGAGTTGAACCTCGCCCATGGTGGCAGAGCCAGCCTGGGTCTGGGTGACACTGCCAGGAGTCGCGGCAACCTCAGCCGCGAAAGACTGGGCATAGGCACCGAGGTGACTTGCCGTGGACCAGGGATTGGCAGCGGTAAAGATCGGCGGAATCAGGGGGGCAGTCGAGGAACCACAGATATCAGCGAAGGTGGCAACAGCTGAGCCGGCTTCCTTGCGCTTGTCATAGGAACCGATGAGGTCCGACAGAACCTGGCTGGCGTTGCTCTTGGCGGACTTGTCCCGGGCGCGCTGGCGCTGGCCGAGCAGGGCAGGGATGGCGATGGCGCTGATGATGCCGATGATGGCGAGCACGAGCAGCAGCTCGATGAGGGTGAAGCCTTTCTGATTCTTCATGGGGTCTCCTTTGACCGTGAGTGGGCGTTAGCCGCTGGGAACTACATATCAAGCCCCGTGCCAACTCCCCCAGGCCTGGAAAATGCCTCCAAAACCCAGTCAATCAGTCAACTTAGACATTATAAGTATTAATGCTTACGCCTATGCCTGGCCTCCAGCTGACGCATTGCGGCAGCTGGAGGCTCCCCTGCGTCAGCTCGAGGGGCTCTGACCCAGCTTCCCCATCAGCTCCCTGGCCCCCCGGTGCCTCGGATCCAATTTGAGCGCTTCCTGTGCAGCTCTCCGGGCTTCGTCGTTCCGCCCGAGGTCGCGCAGGATCTGGCCCTTGCGCCACCAGGCGCCGGGATAGCCAGCGGAGCCGCCTTCGAGGGGCTCGCGGAGGACCTGGTCCAGGGCAGCGAGGCTCTCGGCGCGGTGGAGGCCGCTGACGGCGGCCACCTTGCCGAGTTGCAGGCGCAGGAGACTCGGGGCGTCGGCCTGAGGCAGGGCGTCCTGAAGGACCTTCCAGGCGGTCTCGGGTTGGCCGGCGTGGAGGTAGGCGTCGCTGACGGCGGTCACGGCCTGGGCGCGGGTGCGGATGCTGGGCAGCAGCCGCGCGGCTTCGGCCAGGAGGCGGGCATTCTTTCCGGCTTCGCCCAGGGCCTTCTTCGCCGGGCGGGAGTCGAGGGCATCCAGCCACTGGCTGGCCACCTCAGGGTTGCCGGGGGCTAGGGCCAGAGCCCTCTGGAAGGCGGGTTCGGCGTCCCGCCAGCGGCCTTCCTCCACCAGGACCAGGGCTCGAAGTAGCTCCCCCCGGGCTGGGGCCAGGCGGCCCAGGCGGTCGGCGCACTGGAGGGCCTTGCGGGTGGAGCCGCCCAGGATCCCGGGCAGCAGCTCGTAGGCCAGGCCCAGGCTCATCCAGGCGGCGGCCAGGGTAGGGTCCGCTTCGGTGGCGGCCCGCAGGTCATCCATGGACCCCAGGGCCTCCCGAAGGGCGCCCAGGTCCCGCTGCCGGATGGCCTGGCCCGCCCGCGCCAGGCCCCGGGCCAGCAGGGCGTCCGCGAGCCGGGGGTTCACCTGGAGCGCCCGGTCCGCGTCGGCCAGGGCCTCACTGAAGCGCTGCAGGCTGGAGAGGGCCTGGGACCGGGCGGCCAGTGCCGCGGCATCTCGGGGGTTCTGACCCACGCGCTGTGTGGACTCCGCCAGCACCGCCAGGTAGCGCCCCGCGTCCAGGTCCACCCGGAAGGCCGGGTCCGGGGCCTGGAGTTGGAGGAGGAGCAGGGGGGCGGCGAAGGGGAGCATGGGGATCCGGGACCAGGGAGGCAACCAGTAGAACCCGATTTTTGGGCAGGCTCAGGTTGGGAAAAGTATTTTAACCACCGATGAACACCGATAACTGCTGATTAACAGCTGATAAGGAAAGAAAAGAAGGAA
>JAAXXS010000285.1 GCA_013334395.1 Holophagaceae bacterium
GTGCAGACCCCCGCCAACCAACCCTGAGACAGGACTCGATGAAAAAGGCCCATCGGGATGATGGGCCTAAGTGTTGTTATGTTGGTGGTCCCGGAGCGACTCGAACGCCCGACCCTCAGATTCGTAGTCTGATGCTCTATCCAGCTGAGCTACGGGACCGTACTGAAAGAATGATTCTACCGGATCGCCGGGGAGTGTCCATCCCAAAGGCGCAGGGGCTCGGTGGTGGAGGCGCTGCAGGACTGGCCTGTGAGGTCCGTGGCGAGGCGGCCCATAAGGGCGCGGGCGGTGGTGAGCTTGCCGCCCAGCACCAGGTGGAGGTTGCTGAAGCGGGGGTGCCGCTCCAGGGTGGCTTCGCGGCTCAGGTGGGTGGTGAGGCCGGTGGCGGCGACCAGGGGCCGCACGCCCAGCTCCTCGGCCCGCACGGGCAGTCGGCGCCAGGGCACCGAAGGCAGGTTCTCCTCCAGGGCCTGGAACAGCTCCTCGCGCTCGGCCGCCACGATGGGCACCCATCCGTCGGCCACCTCGCGCTCGGTGGTGCCCACCTGCAGCTGACCGTCCCGGGGGATCACGAAGAGGATCCGGCCCTTGGGGCGGCGGATGGCCCAGGGGCGCTCGCAGCCGGGGACCGCGTCGAACCAGAGGTGGATGCCTGAGGAGAGGCGCAGCCGTTGGCGGGTCTCGCCGAACCAGGCCGCGAGGGCGCCGTCGGTCCAGGGGCCCAGGGCGGAGACCCAGCGGCGGGCGCGGAGCTGCCGGCAGACGCCGTCGCGGCGGTCCCGCAGCCGCAGGGCCCGCAGCTCGCCGCCCCCGCCCTCGAAGGCCTCGGGCTCGTGGAAGTCCAGGACCAGCGCGTCGCTGGAGGCCGCCAGGTCCTTGGTCAGCTCGCGGTCCCAGGTCATCAGGTCCGCATAGGCCGTGGCGCCCCGGAAAGGGCCCTGGACGCTGCGGGGATCCGCCTGGAAGACCTCCTGCGGCACCGGCCCCAGGCGCAGCTCCTGCGGCCAGTCCGGGCGGTCGGAGCCCCAGTGGTCGTAGAGGCCGATGCCGATCTGGTGGGCCAAGCCCTCGGGCCAGGAACGGTGCGGCATCCAGAAGGCCTCCCAGCGGCAGCGGTGCGGCGCGAGGCGCGCCCAGGCGGCCCGCTCGGCCAGCCCTTCGCGCATCTGGCGGATGTCACCGGTGAGCAGGTAGCGGATGCCGCCGTGCAGCAGCTGGCTGGACCACTGGCTGGTGCCGCCGCCCACCTCGCCCTTGTCCACGAGGGCGCAGGAGACGCCCCGCAGGCCCAGCTCCCGCGCCAGCGCCGCGCCGTGGATGCCCGCGCCCAGGATGGCCACGTCCACCTCCAGCGTGGTCGGCAGCGGGCAGGCGCCTTGGGGCGGTGCGGGCCAGACAGCTTCAGGCACGGGTCCTCCTGACACCAGTGTGCCTGAGGAAGCCCCGAGTGGCTGGACCTACCCGCTAACGAGGAAAGATCACCGCCAAGGCGCCAAGAGGGACAAATTGGCACACCAATATCGCCTTGTGTTCACGCTGCCGTAGCGAACCTTCGGCCGTACCCTTCGCCACGGCGATATTCCCCATTGGCTTCCCTTGGCGTCCTTGGCGCCTTGGCGGTGATCCCTTTTTCTCCTGGTGCAGGCAGGCTCAGTACACCGCGTCGGCACCGCCGTCGAGGGGGATCACGGTGCCGGTGGTCCAGGCGCTCTCGTCACTGAGCAGGTGGGCGGCGAGGGCCGCAACCTCGGCCTCGGTGCCCAGGCGCCCCAGGGGGTTCACCCCGGCCAGCCGCGCCAGGTCTCCGGCGGAGTCGGCGCTGGCCGCCAGCCGCGCCTCCACCATGGGCGTGTGCACGGGGCCGGGCGCGATGGCGTTGCAGCGGATCCGGCGGGGCGCCCACTCCAGGGCCAGCACCTTCGCCAGCATGTGGACGCCGGCCTTAGCCACACTGTAGGCGGCGCTGTCGGGGATGGCGCGCAGGCCGATGTTGGAGCCCACCAGCACGACGCTGGCGCCAGGCTTCAGCAGCGGGCCCAGGTGGTGCGCCAGCAGCCAGGGTCCACGCAGGTTGGCGGCGATCATGGCGTCGAAGACGGCCCCCGGGGAGGCCTCCACCGACCCGGTGCAAAGCTCGCCCGCCGCCAGGAACAGCCCGTCCAGGGGTGGACAGGTCTGGGCGAAAGCGCTGACGGCGTCCTCGTCCGCATGGTCCAGCGCCACGCAGACCGCGCTCGGCAGGGTCTCCCGCAGGGCGTCCAGGCGTCGGCCGACCAGCAGCAACTCCGCCCCGCGTGCCTGGAAGAGCCGTGCCGCAGCCCGGCCGATGCCGCTGCCGGCCCCGCTCAGGAGGATCCGCTTCCCGGAGAGCCCAGGCGCGGCCATCAGGCCTGGCCCTTGGGGGCGAGGGCGTTCCAGCCGAGGAGGTACCGGGCCATGCGGCGGTCCTCTCCGTTGATGTGCTTGATGAGCCAGTCCGTGACGAAGTCCAGCACCTCGTCGGTGACGGCGTGCGAGTCCAGCTGGTAGCGGGC
>JAAXXS010000286.1 GCA_013334395.1 Holophagaceae bacterium
ATGGCCACGTCCGTCACTGACCGCATTCAGGCATTTCTCGCTTCGGATTCCTTCGCGGTGGTGGGGGCCAGCGTGGACCGGTCGAAGTATGGCAACAAGGTGCTGCGCTGCTATCAGCAGCACGGGCGGACGGTGCACCCCATCAACCCCCGGGCGGACACCGTGGAGGGGCTGAAGGCCTATCCCACGCTGGCGGCGCTGCCCGCGCCAGTGCCGGCCATCTCGGTGATCACGCCGCCCGCCATCACTGAGCAGGTGGTGCGCGATGCCGCCGCGGCGGGTGTGCAGCACATCTGGATGCAGCCCGGCGCCGAGAGCGACGCGGCGATCAAAGCCGCAGAGGAGCTGGGCCTTTCGGTCATTGCCGGGGGGCCGTGCCTGCTCGTGGTCATGGGTTATCGCGACTGAATCCGTTGCACGGATTCAGATAGGAATTCGCTGCGCGAATTCGACCAAGAGCTGTTGCTAAATGAATTCGCGCAGCGAATTCAGCCTAGACCAGACCCAGGCTCCGGCGGACTTCCTGCCGATGTTCCTCGTGGGCCTGCACCTGCTTGGGGACCTCGCTCTGCCACAGCCTCGAAAAATCGGCGAAGGAGATGGTCGGCTTCGCTTCGGCGCCAGGCATCGAGCGATCGGTTGAGCCCTGCGAGGACATCTCGCGGGCACCAGGGTTCAGGGGCATGGGCTTGGGTCCTCAGGAGAGAAATGTAGGCGGTCTGGAGTTGATAGGCAAGCACGGATTCCACGGGCTTCGGCCTGAGCCGCACGGTCGCAAGGGCGTCCTGGCCCGCAGTCATGGGGCCGGGGCCATCCTCGTCCACCCGGATGTGGTAGACCTCCAGGGCGCGGCCCACCCGGGGGGCCAGGCCCAGGAAGGTGAAGGGGGCGTAGGCGTGGGCCCGGGCCATGCGGCCCAGGGGGACGTAGCGTCCCTCCCGCTCGGACCGGGCGAGCATGGCCTTGAGGGAGGTCTCGGGGGGGCGGTCGGTGTAGGCCAGGTGCACCTCGGCGCAGCCGGCCTCTCGGATGCGGCCCAGGAGGAAGGCCACGCCCTCGGGGTCCGTGTGGGGCGCGTCGAAGACGGCGCCGAAGGATGCGCCCAGGGCCAGGGCTCCAGTGGTCTTGCCCGAGGCCTGGCCGCCCATGAAGATCACCACCGGACGGCCTCGGGCGTGGGTCAGGGCGCGGTCCCGCAGCCGCTTGCCCAGGGCGTTCAGGTGGACGGCCGCGCGTCCGGCGGGATCCTCCAGGGCCTCGTAGCCCCGGGTGGGGTTGCGCCGCAGGCTGGGCAGCAGCGTGGCCAGGACATCCCCGTTGACCAGCTGACCCTCCAGGGTGCCGGGCAGGGCGGCGTACTCATCCAAGGCCACCGGGGCATGGCGCGCCAGCAGAGCCGCCTCATGCTCGAGGGCGTCCCGCAGCTCACGGCGTGCAGCCTCCTCCAGCTCCCAGTAGGAACGGCGCAGAGGCCAGGGCACCTGGTGCCAGGCTGGGGGCGGGGCGGAGGGCATCTGGACACAGTAGCCCAGTCACGATTCGAGCAGGACGAAGTCGTTCTCGCCCACCTGCTGCCGGCCGGGGATCAGGGCGCGGTCGAGGGTGCCGCGCAGGGTGTGGGCCAGGTCGTCGTACCAGCGCGGGTCCTCCAGATACCAGGAGTGGGAGACCAGCCCATCGATGACCTGGAAGCGGCGGTCCGGCACCGCCAGGTAGCGCGGGCCGCAGTCCACGTCGACGGCCTTGGCGTTCGCCGGGGTCCGGGTTGGCATGCCCACCCGCCCCACGCGGGCGCTGAGGTCGAGGTGCTTAACGTTCGAGACGGCCAGGGCCTCGTCATAGCCGCTGAAGTAGTTGGTCAGCCGCCCGCAGTGCGCGAAGACGGGTTCCAGGTCGGGGCTGTCCGCCGCGAAGCAGGCCGAGGACAGGTCGGCGCCGAAGAGCACCAGCTGACCCACCTTCCAGCGGGTGCCGAGGCCGTCGCGGCGGCTCCGGTCCGCAGCACGGAAGGCCTCGCGGAGCACGAAGCCCCCCATGGAGTGGGCCAGCAGGTGGACTGCCACGGGGCAGCGGGCGCTCTGAAAGCCCGCGAAGGGCAGGATGCCATCCACCACCAGCGACAGAGCAGCCTGGTGGGCCTCCAGGCGGTCGTAGCCGTAGGCCACGGCGGTGCCCGCGGTGGGCCAGTCGAAGCCGATCACCTGGCAGCCGAACCCCCGCCGGATCAGCTCCTGCTCGATGAGCCGCTGGCGCCGCAGGGCCTCCGCGGGATCGGTGTTGTAGCCGTGCACGAAGAAGACCACGGGGCGTCCCTCCGGCCCAGCCCCGGCCACCACGGCTTCCAGCCAGGCGCGAGCCTCCCCCAGGACGTGCCCGGGCAGGGGCTCGTCCACCCCGTCGGGCACGGCGAGGTAGCTGGGGTTGCCGAGCCCGGTGCTGAACCGGCCCTCGGGGTTCGTGTCCCTGACGCTGAGCACGAAGCTGGTCATCAAAGCCTCCAGGCGCTCTGCGGCGCCGATCGAGTTTCGGGGCA
>JAAXXS010000100.1 GCA_013334395.1 Holophagaceae bacterium
GCCACCTCGGCCATGTAGAAGCCCCGCTCGCCCCGGTCCAGGCGGCGCACGGCCTCGGCGCCCCAGCGGCTGCCCCAGATGCGGTCCAGGGCCGTGGGGCTGCCGCCCCGCTGGATATGCCCCAGCACCACCACCCGGAGGTCCAGGGCATGCTCCTGCCGGAGCTGCTCGCCCACGGCCATGGCGCGGCCCACGGTATCGCCCTCGGCTACCACCACGATGGAGCTGCGCTTGCCGGCGTCCCAGTGGGCCTTAAGGCGCGTCACCAGGTTCTCGAGGCTGTCCTCGGGGGACTCCGGATAGAGCACCGCCTCGGCGCCGCAGGCCAGCGCCGTGTGCACCGCCAGCATGCCGGAGCTGCGGCCCATGACCTCCACCAGGAACAGGCGGCCATGGCTGGAGGCGGTGTCCCGGATGCGGTCGATGGCTTCCACGGCGGTGTTCAGGGCCGTGTCGAAGCCCAGGGTCCGGTCCGTGCCCGGCAGGTCATTGTCGATGGTGCCTGGGATGCCGGCGCAGGCCACACCGTGCTCGCGCATGAGGGCCTGGGCGGCGCGGAAGCTGCCGTCCCCGCCGATGACCACGAGGGCCCCGATGCCGGCCTCCTTGAGGATCCGGGCGGCTTCCGCCCGGGTCTCAGGCTGGTGGAAGGCCAGGCAGCGGGCCGTCTGCAGGATGGTGCCGCCGCGCTGGAGGATGTTGGCGCAGGCGCGGCTGGGCAGGGGCTCCAGGTCCCCTTCCAGCAGGCCCTGGTAGCCGCGGAAGATGCCCCAGGTCTCGTGCCCCAGCGCGTCCGCTTGGCGCACCACGGCGCGGATGGCGGCGTTCATGCCGGGTGCGTCCCCTCCGGAAGTCAGGACTCCGATTTTCACTTGGCCTTTCCTTTGGCCGGGGCCTTCTTGGGGCTCTTGCCCTTGGTGGTGCTGGCCTTGCCCTTCTTGGTCTTGCCCTTGGCCGCGGCTTTCTTGCCCTTGGCCGTGTCCCGCTGGTGGGCTTCCGGCGGCGGCAGGGGCGGCGGCTCCACGATGCCGCGCGGCACCGGGGGCAGGTCGCCGTCCGCGATGCCTGCGGCAGAGGCGCGCTGGGCGCGGGCCCGCAGGACCGGATCCTCCTGGGGCTGGGCCGAGGCCACCAGACACAGGGTCAGACTGCCTAAGAACAGGACGCGACGGGGCATGGTCCCTCCAGGGGCCATTATCGCATCTTTGGGGTTCTATCCCTCGGCCTTCTTCTCGGCCTTCTCCTTGTGGGCCTTGGCGAAGAACTCCGCCACCACGCTGTCCGCGTCGGGCTTCATCACATCGGCCATCTGGGACTCGCGGTGCAGGATGTCCCGCCCCGAGGGGGCCATCTTCGGCAGGTGCTCGCTGTTGGGCTGCAGGCTCGCCAGCACGAAGTGGGAGACCTCGATGAGGCTGCGGCCCACGCGCTCGAGCTTCTGGCGCACGATGTCCTGGTACTGGTAGAGGTCGAAGGCGCCCTGGATGTTATAGGCGCCGTTGTCCGCATGGAAGCCGATCTGTTCCAGCTTCTCCGTGAGGGCTTCCAGGTCCTCGGAGGGCGGCATGATCACCCGCAGGATCTCCTGGCACTCCTTGGCCAGGTTCTGGATCTCCTCGAAGCTGTGCTGGGCGACCTCGATCTGGTCCAACACCCGGCCTGCGCCTCCTTCCTGCTCGGCGGCGATCTGCATCAGCTGGTCGGGGATGGCTTGGTTGTCCTGGGGATATTCGGGCATGGCAGGGCTCCGTGACCGTCCTATCGGCGGGTCGGGGACAATCTTTGAATTCGTCCAGCCTTCCCCGGCGCGATAAACTTGCTGATTGCGGGATCTATCCTGGCCCGAATTTCCTCAAGTCCGGAGTTTTCATGACCATGCAGTCAGATCCCGCTCAGACTCCCGTCGCCGGGACCGCCCTGGCCGCCTGTCTCAAGCCCTTCCCCGCCTCCCGCAAGGTCCATGTGGCCGGCAAGCTGCCCGGGGTCCAGGTGCCTTTCCGCGAGATCAGCCTCAGTCCCACCCGGGACTTCGAGGGCAACCTCACAGCCAACGAGCCGGTGGTGCTCTACGACACCTCCGGCCCCTACACGGACCCCGCTGTCACCATCGACGTGGCCAAGGGCCTCAATCCCCTGCGCCAGGACTGGATCCTCGGGCGGGGCGATGTGGAGGAACTGCCCGGCGCCACCAGCCTCTACCGGAAGCTTCGGGAGCGGGACCAGGACCTGGACGCCATCCGCTTCCATGCCGACCGGAAGCCGCTGCGGGCCCGGGCGGGCTGCAATGTGTCCCAGATGCACTACGCCCGGCAGGGCGTCGTCACGCCCGAGATGGAGTTCATCGCCATCCGCGAGAACCTGGGCCGCGAGGCCGCGGGCCAGAAGAGCCGCATCACCCCCGAGTTCGTGCGGGACGAGGTGGCCCGGGGCCGCGCCGTCATCCCCGCCAACATCAACCACCCGGAAGCCGAGCCCATGATCATCGGCCGGAACTTCCTGGTGAAGATCAACGCCAACATCGGCAACTCCGCCGTGGCCTCCAGCATCGAGGAAGAGGTCGAGAAGATGGCCTGGTCCATCCGCTGGGGCGCCGACACGGTCATGGACCTCAGCACCGGCAAGAACATCCACGAGACCCGCGAGTGGATCCTGCGGAACAGCCCCGTGCCCATCGGCACCGTGCCCATCTACCAGGCCCTGGAGAAGGTCAATGGCAAGGCCGAGGACCTCACCTGGGAGATCTTCCGCGACACCCTCATCGAGCAGGCCGAGCAGGGCGTGGACTACTTCACCATCCACGCCGGCGTGCGCCTCCGCTACGTGCCCATGACCGCCAAGCGCGTCACGGGCATCGTCAGCCGGGGCGGCAGCATCCTTGCGAAGTGGTGCCTGGCCCACCACCAGGAGAACTTCCTCTACACCCACTTCGAAGACATCTGCGAAATCATGAAGGCCTATGACGTGGCCTTCTCCCTGGGCGATGGCCTGCGGCCGGGCAGCACCGCCGACGCCAACGACGAGGCCCAGTTCGGAGAGCTGGAGACCCTGGGCGAGCTCACCAAGATTGCCTGGCAGCACGACGTGCAGGTGATGATCGAGGGCCCCGGCCACGTACCCATGCACCTCATCCAGGAGAACATGACCAAGCAGCTCGAGGTCTGCGACGAGGCCCCCTTCTACACCCTGGGCCCCCTCACCACGGACATCGCCCCGGGCTACGACCACATCACCTCGGCCATCGGCGCCGCCATGATCGGCTGGTTCGGCTGCGCCATGCTCTGCTACGTGACCCCCAAGGAGCACCTGGGCCTGCCCAACAAGAAGGACGTGAAGGACGGCGTCATCGCCTACCGCATCGCGGCCCACGCCGCGGACCTGGCCAAGGGCCACCCCGGCGCCCGCCTCTGGGATGACGCCATGAGCAAGGCCCGCTTCGAGTTCCGCTGGGAGGACCAGTTCAACCTGGCCCTGGATCCCGACACCGCCCGGGAGTTCCACGACGAGACCCTGCCCGCCGAGGGCGCCAAGAGCGCCCACTTCTGCTCCATGTGCGGGCCCCACTTCTGCTCGATGAAGATCACCGAGGACGTCCGGCAGTACGCCGCCGCCCAGGGCCTGAGCGAGCAGGAGGCCCTGCAGAAGGGCATGGAAGCGAAGAGCGCCGAGTTCGCCGAGAAGGGCGCTGAGGTCTACCTCCAGGCCTGAAGATCGAAAAAGCTATTTTTAGCCACCGATGAATACCGATAAAGACTTGATAAAAATAAATACTGAAATCTATTCAGCCATTTCATTATCAGCTTTTCATCGGTGTTCATCGGTGTTCATCGCTGTTCATCGGTGGCTGATTTTCTTTTTCCTTGAAGAGCCTTTCAGCCGGTGGTTTCGGTGATGGGTCGCGGCTCGCCCATCTGCGCCATCTGCGGTTTCCTCTCTTTGTGCCCCCGGGGGATTCCCGAATGCCCCAAATAGACTCCCCGCAGGTCGTGTAAATTTTCGGCCAAGTCATCACCCATTCCTTCATTTATCACTGCCGACTGCTGGCGGCGGGGGCATAATCAGGCCCCACGCTCACGGGAGGCAGCTATGGCCGCGAAAAACATCCTCATGCTCGTCGGAGACTTCGGCGAGGACTACGAAATCATGGTGCCCTTCCAGGCGCTGCTGGCCGTGGGCCACAAGGTGCAGGCCGTGTGCCCGGGCAAGGTCGCCGGCGACTGGATCGCCACCGCCATCCACGACTTCGAGGGCCACCAGACCTACTCCGAGAAGCCCGGTCACCGCTTCACCCTCAACGCCACCTTCGACGACATCGACCTGGGCCAGTGTGACGCCCTGCTCATCCCTGGCGGCCGCGCCCCGGAGTACCTGCGCCTCAACCTGGAGGTGCTGGAGATGGTGCGGCACTTCTTCACCGCCGGGAAGCCCGTGGCCGCGATCTGCCACGGCGCCCAGCTGCTGGCCGCGGCCGGGGTGCTGGAGGGCCGCACCTGCTCGGCCTACCCCGCCTGCCGCGCCGAGGTGGAGATCTCCCGGGGGAAGTACGCGGAGATCGCCATCGACGGCGCCTTCACCGACGGCAACCTGGTCACCGCCCCGGCCTGGCCCGCCCATCCTGCCTGGCTTGCCCAGTTCCTGCAGGTGCTCGGAACCCGCATCACGCTGTGAACCCTGCCGGTCTGGACCCGCTCCCGCCTTGCCGGGAGCGGGTGCGGGTTGCCGCTTGTAGGCTCGAATGCTAGTCTGCTCGGGCTTCAGGAAGGATCCGCAGGTCCCGTCCTGCCTGCAGCGCCAGAAGCCATTCGGGGCGAGCCACGGCCCGGAGGGCGGCCTCCCCACCAGGACAACCGCATGCCCCATGATTTCCCCATTTCCAAATTCCATGTGCTCGGCAACGACTACCTTGTGGTCGATCCGACGCGGGCGCCCTTCGAGCCGGACCCCAAGCTGATCCAGGCCCTCTGCGACCGGCGCCTCGGCATCGGTTCCGACGGGCTGCTGCTGGGCCCCACGGCCGTCCCCGGCCACCCCGAGGCCTTCGGGCTGCGGATCTTCAACCCCGATGGCACCGAGGCCGAGACCAGCGGCGATGGCATCCGCATCTTCGGCCGCTACCTCCTGGAGGCTGGCCACGCCAAGTCCCTGGCCTGCTGCATCCACACCCTCGGCGGCCGCTTCGACGTGCGCTTCCTGGCGGCGGACGGCAGCCTGGCCCAGGTGGACATGGGCCTGCCCTCCTTCCGGGCCGGGGACATCCCCTTCACGGGCATCGCGGCCCACCTGGAGGTGCTGGAGACACCCCTCTTCCTGCCCACGGGGCCCATCACCATCACCGCCCTCAACCTGGGCAACCCGCACTGCATCATCTTCCCCGGCGAGGTCTCCCCCGCCAACGCCCGCCGGCTCGGCCCGAAGATCGAGCGCCATCCGGAGTTCCCGGAGCGCGTGAACGTCCTGCTGGTGGAGGTCACCAGCCGGGAGCGCCTGCGCATCGAGATCTGGGAGCGGGGTGCCGGCTACACGCCGGCTTCGGGCAGCAGCGCCGCCGCCGCCGCTGCCTGCCGCCGCCTGAACCTCATCGATCCCCACGTCACCGTCAGCATGCCCGGCGGGTCCCTGGACATCGACTTCAGCCCCGAGGGCCGCGTCCTCATGACCGGCCCCGTGCAGCCCATCTTCCAGGGCCACCTGCACCCCGAGTGGAAGTTCTGAACGCTACTGGATGCTGATCAGCTCCACGTCGAAGATCAGCTCGGCGTTGGGGGGGATGTCGCCGCCGGCGCCGCGGGCGCCGTAGCCCAGCTGCGAGGGGATGATGAGGGTGCGCTTGCCGCCCACCTTCATGGACATCAGACCCTCGTCCCAGCCCTTGATGACGCGGCCCACGCCGATGGGGATGGCCAGGGGCTGGCCCCGGTCCACAGAGCTGTCGAACTTCTTGCCGTGCTTGCCCGCGTCGGACAGCCAGCCGGTGTAGTGGACGTTGCAGATCTGGCCCCGCACCGGCGCGGCGCCGGTGCCGACCAGGGTGTCAACGTACTTCAGGCCGGACTCGGTGGTGATCATCTCGGGCTCCTTGGGCTTGGGCGCGGCCTGCTTCTTGGCTTTCGCGGCTTTCTTGGGGGCGGACTTCGGGGCAGGATCGCTGGTCTGGGCAACCAGGGGGAAGGCCAGCGCCAGCAGCAGCGCGGCGCCACGGAAGGACAGCAAAGTCATGGGACCTCCAGAGCCATCATTCTAGCCCAGCAAGCCGGATTCAGCGCCGCTCGGCGCGCCAGTCCCGCAGGACCCGCAGGGCGAAGCGCAGGGCGACCGCCGCCAGCATGGGCAGCACCACCACGACCAGGGGATTGGCCCGCCAGGCCCCGGCGAAGTCGAACTGCGCGGCGGCCACCAGGGCGCGGGTGATGCCGCAGCCCCAGCAGGCCCGGCCCGTGGCCAGGGTGATCAGGCAGGGCGGTGCCAGCCGCAGCAGCAGCGTCGGTCCCAGCAGGGCCAGGAGCCCTGCCAGGACGAGCCCCAGCAGGATCAGCCGGTCGAGGCGGCTACTTCTTGAGCGGGAGGCCAGCGGAGTCCTTGAAGCTGCCCGTGGCGATCATGATGATGTCGATCAGGGTCCAGATGCCGCAGCCGCCCAGGGTCAGGAGCTGGATCACGGCGATGCCGGTGTGGCCCGTGTAGAACCGGTGGATGCCCAGGCCGCCGAGGAAGATGGCCAGCAGCAGGGTGACGAGCCACTCCTTCTCGGACACGGGGCCGACCTGGGTGGATCCCTCGGGGGTGAGGCCGACGCCGCACTTCACGCAGACGATGGCCTGGGGCAGGACTTCGGCACCACAGGATTTGCAGAATGGCATGGGACTACTCCAGAGGAGGGGGCTGAGGCCCCGGCGGGAATGCCGGGCGCAGCAAGCCAGCTGAACGATGCTTGCTGATCACCAACGTAGCAATGGCCGCTGCTGCCCCGCAAGGGCTTCCTGCGGGGCCGCCGATCAGATCGTCTCGGGATAGAGGCGGCCGCGGCAGTCGGGGCAGATGCCGTGGGTGAAGTCCGCCTCGGTGTGGCAGCGGACATACTCCTCGATCTGGATCCAGTAGCCCTTGTCATCGCGGATGTTCTTGCAGCTCGAACAGATGGGCAGCAGCCCGGAGAGGGTCCGCACCTGCGCCAGCGCCGCCTGCAGCTCGCGGATCACCTGCTCCCGCTCGAGCTCCACCCGCTTGCGGTCCGTGATGTCCTTGGAGATGCACACCACCGAGACCACGCGCCCCCCCGCGTCCTGGATGGGTTTCACCGAGGTGAGGTAGAAGTGGTCCCCTCCCCGGGCCATGGGCACGCAGACCTCGAAGACGATGGTCTCGGCGCTGGCAAAGGCGCGCCTCACCACGGTCATGCGCTTCTCGGCCTCCTCCGGCGAAAAGAGGTCGTAGATCCGGAGCCCGATGACCTCCTCCGGCTCCCGCGCGAAGGGGGCCGAGAAGGCCCGGTTCACGTAGCGGTAGGTGCCGTCCTCCAGGATGCAGAAGATGGGATCCGTGGACTCGTCCAGCAAGGTTTCCAGCACCTGGAGCCGGTCGAAGTCCGCCGAGCCGCCAGCCTGTGCGGGGGTGTCCTTGAAGTCCCTGGTCGTCACACAACCCATCCTTTGGCAGTGGCCCTTGCGGTCAGGAGTCGAGGTCAGGGGCTGCGTTGAGACTATGCCCGGGCGCTGGCGGTCCTGCAACGAGCGGCGCGGGCGCCGCGCCGGGAAGGGAACCCTCAAAGCCTGGCAGCGCGCACCGCGGCCCTGACCAGCCGAGAAAGAGTGGTAAAAATCATAAAAACATAATCTAGATCATCCCTTTTCACTCCAAGGGCTGGGCTGATCCAGTCTGGAACTTGATATCCATGCTTAAGATATTAGATATTTATTTGCATTAATTGTTTGAGAATTATAGTTCACAATATTTTTTTAATGCTGATTCAGAAGTAACCAAGCAAGAGATGAATGATCTGGATGGTCCCTATAAAGACACTGGAGCAATGCCGCAAACCGCGCCATCGCTCCAGTTCAGAATGCAGTCTTGCCAGGGATGCCCCAGCCGATTTTACTTCTTCAGGGGCAGACCCTTGGAATCCTTCAGGCCACCCGTGAGGATCATGATGAAGTCGATCAGGGCCCAGATGCCGCAACCACCCAGGGTCAGCAGCTGCACGACCGCGATGCCGGTGTGGCCCGTGTAGAAGCGGTGGATGCCGAGGCCGCCCAGGAAGAGGCAGAGCAGCAGGGTCGTCAGCCAGCTCTTGTCGGAGACGGAGCCGCCCGGAGCGGCAGCGGCGCCCGGGGCGCCGGCAGCGATGCCCACGCCGCACTTGACGCAGACGACGGCCTGGGGTTGAACTTCAGCGCCGCAGGAGGGACAGAAAGCCATGGCACGTGCTCCGAACAAAAGGTTGGATGAGGGGGGACGAGCAGGTCGAGAGACCTGATTGGAAATGCCTTCAGACCACTATGTCAAATTACAAGGCGATCACCAATCTACAATTCGAATTTACTTTTATACGCAGCATTGCGTAGATTATTTTTGCATTTTGTTTATTTATTTTCAAGTATTGAAAATAAATAATTTGAAAAATAAATATCACTATTAAATCGCATAATTAATCAAGCCTGGGAGGCTCGCTGTCCCGGGGCCCCAGCCAGCGCTCGACCGCCAGGGGCTGCCGGCAGCCGGGACAGAGGCAGGCCTCCTTCCGGGCCGCGTAGCCGCAGGCACAGGGGCGGCGGTTGAGGCGGCGGTCCGCAACACGGCGCAGGTGGGCCAGCAGCAGCGAGGCCACCGTGGCCAGCACGAGCAGCACCAGTGCCAGGCCCGGCGCCAGCACCAGGGCCGCCAGCATCCCCACGAGCCCCCCCGATTCGAGCCAGAGCAGCCAGGTGCGCGGGCTCAG
>JAAXXS010000101.1 GCA_013334395.1 Holophagaceae bacterium
CCGGGGGTGTTCGCGCAGCGAAGCGGAGCGTGGAACCCCCGGACAATTTCAGCCCAGGCTCACGTTGATCTTGCGGGGCCGGACCTCAGGCCGCTTGGGCACCATCAGGGTCAGCACGCCGTTGCGGAGCTCGGCCACCACCTTCTCCCCTTCCACATCCTCGGGCAGGGTGAAGGTGCGGCTGAACCGGCCGTGGCTGCGCTCCGACAGATGGGTGCGCTCGCCCTCCTTGAGGATCTCGTCCTCGCGCTTGCCCGCCACGGTGAGGCGGGTGCCTTCCAGGCTGATCTCCAGATCGGCTTCGATGATGCCGGGGAGGTCGGCCTTGAACTGATAGGCATCCGGGGTCTCCTTCACGTCGAAGCTCGGCATGAAGGCCACCTCAGGTCCACCCAGGTCATAGTCCCGGAGCGGATCCCAGCGCATGAAGTCACGCATGAGACGGAAGGGCTCCAGAGCCGAGGCCGTGGTCTGCAGCGCCTGCGGGGCGCGGGTGCGAAGGATCGTCATAACGCCTCCTTGAATGCGGAGCACGGGCCCCAACTTGACCGCCCCCCCGGATGGTGAAGAAGGAACCACCTCCGCGAAAAAAATCTCGTTCTTATCCAATCCCCGTCAAGCCCTGTAAGCAAATATTGCTTATTTGCTGATCTCAAGATTACTTAAAGTAAACCTTCCCTCCCAGCGGACGAAAAGGTCCTCTCACTCACACTGACGGGAGCCTCCATGAACCTACCCAGCGGCTTCCGGTTCCGCTCCCTCGCCGGCAAGGTCCTGGCCCTCAGCCTCATGCCGGTGGCCCTGTTCGTCCTGTTCTTCGGGGCCTACGTGCTGCCGACCCTCCACCGGTCCGTGCTGGCCTCCAAGCAGGACGGTCTGAAGCAGGTGGTGGACCTGGCCATCACCCTCCTCCAGGAGCAGGAAGCCCAGGTCCAAGCTGGCAAACGGAGCCTGGAGACCGCCCACGCCCGGGGCAAGGAGATCATCGAGAACCTCCGCTACGACCAGACCAACTACCTCTGGATCCAGGCCCCGGGTCCCCGGATCGTCACCCATGCCATCCGCCGGGACTGGGCGGGCAAGCTCACGGATGACCTGGGCGATCCGGCCCTCACGAAGCTCTTCCGGGACATGGAACGCGTGGCCCAGAACCCGGCCGGCGGCTTCCATGCCTACGAGTTCCCCAAGCCCGGCCAGAAAGGGCTGTTTCCCAAGCAGAGCTATGTCAGGACCTTCGCGCCCTGGGGTTGGACCGTGGGGACTGGCGTCTACGTGGACGATGTGGACCGCGCCATCCGCGGCATCGCCCTCACGATGCTGGCGGGCATCCTGGCCATCGCCCTGCTCCTGTATTTCCTGGCGCGGGGCCTGTCCCGCCGGATGATCCAGCCGCTGCGCCTCCTGGTGAAGGGCCTGCGCAACAGCGACCTCGCCCACCAGATCGAGGTCACCTCGGAGGACGAGGTCGGTCAGGCTGCCCAGGCCTTCAATGACTACAACGGCAGCATGCGGAAGACGGTCCAGGACGTGTCGGAGTACGCCGCGCGGGTGGCCTCGGGCAGCACGCAGCTCGCCGCCTCCGCCGAGCAGATGGCCCAGGCCGTGAACGAGATCGCCGGGGTGAGCGAAGACCTGAAGGTGGCCGGCGAAGGCGTGGCCGAAGCCCTGCTGGCCCTGGGCGGCAGCGCGGGACGGGTGGCCACCCGCACCCGGGAGGCGGAGAGCCGCAGCCAGGAGGCGGTCCAGGAGACCAGCCGGAGCGCCGAGACCGGCCAGGGCACCGCCCAGGGCATGGCCGACATCAAGCAGGTCACCGGCCAGATCGTGAACGCCGTGAGCGTCATCCAGGAGATCGCCCGCCAGACGAACCTGCTGTCCCTGAACGCCGCCATCGAGGCCGCCAAGGCCGGTGCCCAGGGCAAGGGCTTCGCCGTGGTGGCCGAGGAGGTCCGGAAGCTGGCCGAGCGCTCCGGCGGGGCCGCCCGGGAGATCGAAGGCCTCATCCTGCGCACCCAGGAGGCCGTCGCCGGCGGCGTGCAGGGCGTGGACAGCACCCTGGCCAGCCTGAGCGCGATCCGGGAGCGCATCGATGGCGTGGCCGAGAGCATCCGGGAGATCCACGGCCTGTCCCGGGATCAGGAGCGCACCGGCCAGGAAGTGGCCGCGATGATGGGGCAGACCACGGGCCGCCTCGCCCAGAACGCCTCCGCAACGCACGAGCTGGCCTCCACGGTCCAGGAGATCGCCAAGACCTCGGACGAGCTGGCCCGCGTGGCCGAGGGACTCCGGGCCGTGGTGGGGTCCTTCAAGCTCTAAGGCTGGAACCAACACGCGGCACCCGCCCCCTCCCGGCGGGGCCGCGCCGCGGGTACACTCGGCCCCCGAGGAGCCTCCATGCGCAAGCCCCTGCTCGTTCTGGGAGTCATCGCCGCCAGCCTGCTCGCGGGCTGGTGTGGCCACGCGGTCGCCCCCGGCCTCGCCCGGCCCCGCGCCGTGGAAGGTCGGGGCCCCCTCTACGACTGGGAGCGGATCTCGGTGCAGCGATTCAAGGAGGCCGCCCCCAGCGTGGTCTACATCACCACCACCGAGGAGCGGAGCCGGGGCTTCTTCAGCTTCGACGTGGTGGAGGTGCCTGCGGGTTCCGGCACCGGCTTCATCTGGGACTCCGAGGGCCATGTCGTCACCAACTTCCACGTGATCCAGGGCGCGGCCCGGGCCTATATCACCCTGGCGGACGGCAGCCGCCACGAGGCTTCCTACGTGGGCGGCGCGCCGGACAAGGACCTGGCGGTGCTGCAGCTGGCCAAGGTCCCGCCGAAGCTGCGCCCCATCCCCCTGGGCACCAGCGCGGACCTGCAGGTGGGCCAGTCGGTGCTGGCCATCGGCAACCCCTTCGGCCTGGATCAGACCCTCACCACCGGCGTGGTGTCAGCCCTGGGCCGGGAGATCCAGAGCGTCACCCGGCGGCGCATCACCGGGGTCATCCAGACCGACGCGGCCATCAACCCGGGCAACAGCGGTGGCCCCCTGCTGGACAGCGCGGGCCGGCTCATCGGCGTCAACACCGCCATCCAGAGCCCCAGCGGCGCCAGCGCCGGGATCGGCTTCGCCGTGCCCGTGGACACCGTGAACCGCGTGGTGCCCCAGCTCATCGCCCGGGGCCGCCTCGAGCGCCCTGACCTGGGCTTCGAGCCCGTAGCCGCGCGCCTGGTGGAGCGCGCCTTCGGCGCCCAGAAGGGCATCATGGTGGGCAAGGTGGCCCGCGGCGGCGCCGCCGCCCGCGCTGGCCTCCGGGGCGTGGCCGTGGACGGTCGCCATGTGGTGCCTGGCGACCTCATCCAGGCCGTGAACGGCAAGACCGTGGAGGACTGGGATGCCCTCCTGGACGTGGTGGAAGCCCTGCCCCTGGGCAGCAGCGCCCAACTTGACCTCACGCGGGAGGGCCGCAAGCAGCGAGTGACGATCCGGCTGGAGGCGGGGCGGGAGTAGCCACTCGCCGCATCCTCCCTGTGCATCGCCATGAGCACCCGAACGGATTCTGCTCATGGGCCAGGAGTGACGCTAATAAGGGTGGGAGATCGGACTGAGACTCTCAAAAATCTAGACATTGCATGAGATCCGACAATTTTTCTTGGGGTCGGTCCCCTCTGCTTCCGATGACAGGGTGTGCGTTCATCGCACCCTTCGGAGGCAGTCATGGATTTTCAAACAGCAATTGGCGCTCACCAGAAATGGAAGACCCGCCTTCGAATGGTCATTGATGGGAAGAGCACCGAGACATTGGATCCCAACATCGTCTGCAAGAACGACCAGTGCGATCTGGGCAAGTGGATTCAAGGGGAAGGTGGCAAGATCCTGGGCGCCAGACCCGAGTTCACCGAAGTGAAGACGACCCACGATAAGTTCCATGTCGTTGCCGCGAGTGTGCTGAAGAGGGCTCTGGCTGGGGACAAGGCCGGCGCCAACGCCTTGCTCGACGGCGATTACTATGATGCGTCCTCAAAGGTTGTGCAGGCGATCTCAAAGTGCAGTGCTGTTTGCAAGTAGGCTAGTCACGCCGCGGCCGTGGACAAAGCCCCCGCCTTGGGGGCTTTGTCTTCCGAAAGGCCTCAGCCCTGAATCCACACGGGCTCGAGGCCCAGCAGCCTGGTCACGGCTTCGCGGCCGCGGGGGCCGGGGTCCACGGTGAACTCGTTGACCCAGGCGTTCACGTAGCGGCCGATCATCTCGCGGTCCATGCCGCGGCCGAAGGACTGGCTGTAGTCCACGCTCTCCCAGTGGCGCTCCCGGGCCAGCTCGACGCTCTTGCGCATGAGCACGGCGAAGCGCTGCTTCACCTCGGGGGGCAGGTCCTTGCGGATGGCGTTGCCACCCATGGGCAGGGGCAGGTCGTAGGCCTGCTTCCACCAGGCGCCCAGGTCCGCCACCAGGTGGGCACCCGCCTCCCGGTACATGAGCTGGCTCTCGTGGATGAGCAGCCCCGCCTCGTAGCGGCCCGCCACCACCGCCGGCAGGATCTGGTCGAAGGGCAGCAGCTCCACGGCGGGCTCGAAGCCCTGCTCGGCGCACCACTTCCGCATGGACAGGTAGGCGCTGGTGCGCCGGCCCGGGATGACGATGGTGAGGTCCTTGAGGGCGGCAGGGGCCAGGGGCATCCGGCTCACCACCAGGGGGCCCGTGCCCTCCTGGATGCTGCTGCCGGCGGTGAGCAGGTCGTAGCGGTCCTTCAGCTCGGGGTAGGCGCCGAAGCTGATGGCCGTGACGTCGTAGCGGGCCTCCGTGGCCTCGGCGTTGAGCTGCTCGATGTCCTTGCGGATGAACTCGATCTCGAAGCCGTCCGGATCCAGCCAGCCCAGGGCCAGGGGCGCCATCATGTAGGCGTCATCGGAATCCGGGCTGTGGGCGATGGTGAGCTTCATGGGGGACCTCCCCTCCAGTTCACCACAATTCGCCCAGGCTAGCTGATGGTCTCCGGGTTCTTGGCGGCCAGCTTGCCCTTCACGCGCTCCACGGCCTTGGCGGCCAGGGCGTAGCGGGGGTTCTCCTCCAGGGCCTTGTGGAAGTGCTCCAGGGCCTTCTCCAGCTGGCCCTTGGCCTCGAAGACCCGGCCCAGGTTGAAGTGGGGGAAGCAGTAGCTCTCGTAGCGCTTGGCCTTGAGGGCCATGTGCAGCCAGGGGATCGCCTCGTCGGGCTCGTGCTGCTCCACGTAGTAGGCGCCGATGTCGTTGTAGGGGTTGCCGAACTCGGGGTCCAGGTCGATGGCCCGGTGGCAGTCCTCGATGGCGGCGGCGTAGTCCTTCTCGAAGGACCGGGCCCAGCCACGGAAGGTGTAGGCCTCCGGCGTGGGGCAGATCTCGATGGACTTGGTGTAGAGGGCGATGGCCTTCTCCACCTCGTTTTTCATGTGGAGCTGGTAGGCCTTGCCCACCCACTCCATGGCTTCCTGCCGCTTGGTCTGTCGTTCTTGGTCATCGCTCATGGGATCTTCCTTGCCGCTACCAGGATAAAACCTTCACCGCTCACCGACCACCATAGCCCTTAAACTAAAAGCATGGCCAACGACCTGCCCGGTTCCTACTGCCAGAACTGCCTTTCCTGGAATCCCGGGGACCGGGAGACCTGCGCCAAGTGCGGCACGCGCCTCCTGATCCTGCCCGGGGACCAGACCTGGGAGGACGAAGGCGAGGAATCGGACGCCGGCGAGGACCTCGAGGAGCACCTCCTGGAGCGCATCACGGGCCTCGAGGAGACCGTGCGGCGGGTGGAGACCTACCTGGAGACGGTCTCCGACCAGCTGGGCAAGCTGGAGCGCAGCGAGGTGATGCTGCGCAACGGGCTCATGGCCCTGGTCCAGGAGATGGAGCAGAACCGCCAGCTGGACGCCCACGCCTTCTCCGAGCGCTGGGAGCACCTGGTCGAGGAGAACCTGCACCTCATCAGCGCCCGGGAGGTCTTCACCCGCTACCGGGCCCGCATCCTCCCCATCGCCCGGCCCAGGTCCATGTCCCAGCTCAAGCGCGCGCTCCTGGAGACCTCGGCCCTGCTGGAGACCGCCGACCTGCCCGGCGCCGCCCACCGCCTGAGCCAGGCCCTGCCCCTGGATCCCAAGAACTACGAGCTGATCTTCACCATCGCCTCGCTCCACGAGGCCGCCCAGAACTTCGAGGAGGCCGAGGCCATGGCCCGGAAGGCCGTGGGTCTGAGCCCCCGCCACTTCGAGGCCTGGATGCTGCTGGCCAAGCTGCTGCAGGAGCTGCCGGACCAGGCCGACCAGGCCATCGACGCCCTGCGCAAGGCCGCGGACCTGCGCCAGGACGATCCCGAGCCCCGCATGCTGCTGGCCGAGCTGTTCCTGGACCAGGACGACCTGCAGGGCGCCCTGGAGGCCGCCCAGGAGTCCGTGGCCCGGCGCCGGGACGGCGAGACCCTGCTGCTCATGGGCCAGGTCCACCTGGCCCGGGGCGAGAGCGCCCAGGCGGTGCCCACCCTCAAGGAGGCCAGCACTTACCTGCCGGGCGACCTGCACGTGCGCGAGGCCCTGGCCGAGGCCTACCTGCTGCAGGAGGAGCGGCCCAAGGCCTTCGCCATCCTGCAGGAGCTGCTGCTGCAGAACCCGGGCGATCCCAACCTGCTCCTGATGGTGGACGCCGAGAACCACCCCCAGCTGCGAGAGGCCCGGGACGGCAAGACCGGCACCCAGCTGCTGCTGGACGAGGCCGAGTCCCTGCTGGACGAGCACCAGCCCGAGGGGGCCGGCATGCTACTGAAGCGGGCCCGCCGCAAGGGCCGCAGCCAGCGCTCGGAGTGGCTGGACCTGCGCCTGGCCTTCCTCAAGGAGCCCGAGAAGCAATTGAAGGCCGCCCTGGACTTCGCCTGCTCGGACCGCCACCCCCGGCTCTGCTTCCTTGCCCTGCGTCTGGCCCTGGAGCACCTCATGGAGCGGAAGCGCGAGGACGAGATCGCCCGGGCCCTGGACGCCTACCTGACCCGCCACCCCAAGAGCACCGGCGCTTGGGAGGCGGCCCTCATGCGGCAGGCCTACCGCCTCATGAACGGCCCCGTTACCGAGCAGGACCTGATCGAGGTCCGGCGCCTCCACGCCCATCCCCTGCCGGGCCTGGAGCCCCGGGCCCGCACCCTGCTGGGCCAGTACCTCCTGGCCCTGAAGAAGCACCAGGACATCATCAGCCTCCTGGACCCCCTCCTGGAGAAGGAGCCCACCATCATCAACCACTTCCAGCTGGGCTCGGCCCTGGCCGGGCTGGGCGAGAAGGAAGAAGCCAAGGCTCTGCTCAGGGCCGGCCTTGACGCCGATCCCGGCGACCTCAACGAGCTCCAGGCCAAGGGCGTGGTCGGCCAGATCCGCGTGCTCCTGAAGGAGCTGGAGGATCCTGAACCCGGTGCCGCCCACCCGTGACCCGGGGCACGATGTATTAAGTTGACAAATTTAGTCGAGATTCCACACTGGAAGGACTCGGGAGACTCGAATGAGTTCCACCTTCAACGTGGTCACCAGCCAGGAATACAAGTACGGCTTCGTGACGGATATCGAAGCAGACAGCGCCGCGCCCGGACTGAGCGAGGACACCATCCGCTTCATCTCGGCCAAGAAGGGTGAACCCGACTGGCTGCTGGAGTTCCGCCTGAAGGCCTACCGGCACTGGCTGACCATGGCCGAGCCGGACTGGGCCAAGGTGAACTACACCCGCCCCGACTTCCAGGCCATCGTCTACTACAGCGCCCCCAAGCAGAAGACCCCCAAGTACGCCTCCATGGATGAGGTGGACCCGGAGCTGTTGCGCACCTTCGAGAAGCTGGGCGTGCCCATCAACGAGCAGGCGGCCCTGGCGGGCGTGGCCGTGGACGTGGTCTTCGACTCCGTGAGCGTGACCACCACCTACAAGGAGAAGCTGGCCACTGTCGGCATCATCTTCTGCAGCTTCAGCGAGGCAGTGCGGGAGCACCCGGACCTCATCAAGCGCTACCTCGGCAGCGTGGTGCCCGCCTCCGACAACTTCTACGCGGCCCTCAACAGCGCGGTGTTCACGGACGGCAGCTTCGTGTTCATCCCCAAGGGTGTCACCTGCCCCATGGACCTGAGCACCTACTTCCGAATCAACAACAAGGACTCGGGCCAGTTCGAGCGCACCCTCATCGTGGCCGAAGAGGGCGCCAGCGTGAGCTACCTGGAGGGCTGCACCGCCCCCCAGTTCGACACCAACCAGCTGCACGCAGCAGTAGTGGAGCTGGTGGCCCTGGACCGGGCTTCCATCAAGTACAGCACCGTGCAGAACTGGTACGCCGGGGACAAGAACGGCCTAGGCGGGATCTACAACTTCGTGACCAAGCGCGGCCTCTGCAAGGGCGTGGCCTCGCGCATCAGCTGGACCCAGGTGGAGACCGGCAGCGCCATCACCTGGAAATACCCCAGCTGCATCCTGCTGGGCGACGACAGCATCGGCGAGTTCTACAGCGTGGCCCTCACCAACCACAAGCAGCAGGCGGACACCGGCACCAAGATGGTGCACATCGGCCGCAACACCAAGAGCACCATCATCAGCAAGGGCATCAGCGCCGGCGACAGCTCCAACAGCTACCGCGGCCTGGTGAAGGTGCAGCCAAAGGCCGAGGGCGCCCGCAACTTCAGCCAGTGCGACTCCATGCTCATCGGGCAGTCCTGCAGTGCCAGCACCTTCCCCTATATCGAGGTGCAGAACCGCAGCGCCCGGGTGGAGCACGAGGCCACTACCAGCAAGATCGGCGAAGAGCAGCTCTTCTACTTCCAGCAGCGCGGCATCCCCGCCGAGGAAGCCATCAGCATGATCATCAACGGCTTCTGCAAAGACGTCTTCCGCGAGCTGCCCATGGAGTTCGCCGTCGA
>JAAXXS010000287.1 GCA_013334395.1 Holophagaceae bacterium
GCCCAGGTGGCCCTGGCCTGGCTGCTGGCGAAGCCCCAGGTCATGAGCATCATCATCGGGGCCAAGTCCTTGGCCCAGCTGGAGGACAACCTCGCTGCGGCGGACCTGGTTCTCACCACAGAGGACATGGCCCGCCTGGACGAGGTCAGCGCGCTGCCCTCGGAGTATCCGGGCTGGATGCTCGAGCGCCAGGGCAGCGGCCGCCGGCCGAAGCCCTTCGTGGCCGCCAAGGCCTGAGGCCTGGCCAGAGTCAAAGCAAAAGGTTCACCACCAAGGCACCCCTAAATGCGGGGTTTAACCCCGAGGGTTCCTTCTTGGTGCCTTGGTGGCAAAGGTCTCTGGTCTCTTTCAACTGCAAATAGACAGCAGGGCTTCAGGTTGCCCCCCGTCGTCCGGGAACCCGGGGCCCGCCAAGCGCCGTGCGGAGTGGCGACCCATACTTGGGAGGCCCGAGGAACGCATCTTTGGCCATCAGGATTTGTGACGGTTTATTCATATTTCGGACCGTGTTATCCTAGATATACTTCCCCCATGGAGGCCCACATGTCGCTGCAGCTCACCCGACGGACTTTCCTCAAGGCCGGCTTCACCACGGCCGCGGTCGGAGCCACCGGCCTTCCCCTTGAGGCCCTGCCGGCCGAAGCCAAGGGCTGGAACTGGGAGCGGGGCGTCTGCCGCTTCTGCGGCACCGGCTGCGGCATCCGCATCGCCTCCCAGGAGGGACGGGTCGTGGCCGTGAAGGGCGATCCCCAGAATCCCGTGAACCGGGGCCTGCTCTGCGCCAAGGGCTATGCCTGCGCCCAGATCCTCTACGGCGCCGACCGCCTAAAGCGGCCGCTGCTGCGCAAAAAGAACGGGGTGTACGACAAGCAGGGGGATTTCGAGGAGGTCTCCTGGAAGGAGGCCTTCGACGTCATGAAGGCGCAGTGGACCAAGGCCCATCAGGCCCTGGGGCCCACCGGTGTGGCGGTCATGGGCTCGGGCCAGTACACGATCATGGAAGGCTACGCCGCCGTGAAGCTGGTGAAGGCCGGCTGGCGCTCCAACAACCTGGATCCCAACGCCCGGCACTGCATGGCCTCGGCGGTGACAGCCTTCATGCAGACCTTCGGCATCGATGAGCCCTCCGGCTGCTACGAGGACATCGAGCTTACGGACGCCGTCGTGACCTGGGGCGCCAACATGGCGGAGATGCATCCCATGCTCTGGGCCCGGGTCATGGATGAGCGGCTGCGACGGCCGGACTACCGAATCATCAACCTCACCACCTATGCCAACGCCACCTCCGAGGGCGCGGACCTGGAGATTGTCTTCAAGCCAAATACGGACCTCGCCATCTGGAACTACCTGGCCCGGGAGATCGTCAAGCGCGGCGGCGTGGACCAGGACTATGTCACGAAGCACTGCGTCTTTGCGGCGGGTCCCACGGACATCGGCTTCGGCCTGCGCGAGGACAGCCTCAAGGCCTACCCGGCCGAGAAGGACACCCTGGCACGGCAAAAGAACGTGGTGCTCACCCGGGACGAGGCCATCGCCCGGGGCCTAGATCCAGAGGGACGGCACGAGCGAGCTCAGGGTGCCTCCGGCAACCCCCAGCAGCACTGGCTCATCACCTACGAGGAGTTCCAGAAGGGGCTGGAGCCCTACACCCTGGACTTCGTGGCCCGGGTCGCCAAGGGCGATCCGGACGAGTCCCTGGAGGCCTTCAAGGCCAAACTGGTGCAACTGGCTGACGAATACGCCAACCCCAAGCGCAAGCAGGTCTCCTTCTGGACCATGGGCTTCAACCAGCACACCCGCGGCACCTGGGTGAACGAGCAGGCCTACATGGTGCACCTGCTCACGGGCAAGCAGGCCCGACCCGGCGCAGGGGCCTTCTCGCTGACGGGGCAGCCCTCCGCCTGCGGCACGGCCCGCGAGGTGGGCACTTTTGCCCACCGGCTGCCTGCGGACATGACCGTAGACAATCCGGCCCACCGCAAGGAGGCCGAGGACATCTGGAACCTGCCACCGAACACGATCAATCCCAAGGTGGGCAGCCACATCGTGCAGATGATGCGGGACCTCGAAGATGGCAAGATCCGCTGGCTCTGGGTCCAGGTGACGAACCCCTTCCAGTCCTCGGCCAATGCCAACCACACCCTCGAGGCGGCGCGGAAGCTCGACAACTTCATCGTGGTCTCGGACGTCTACCCGACGCTCTCCGCGAAGGTGGCGGACCTCATTCTGCCCTCGGCCATGATCTACGAGAAGTGGGGCGGCTACGGCAACGCCGAGCGCCGCACCCAACTCTGGCGGCAGGTGGTGCTGCCGCCGGGCGAGGCCCGCAGCGACGTGTGGCAGATGACGGAGTTCGCCAAGCGCTTCACCCTGGCCGAGGTCTGGGGTGAGCAGCCGGTGCCCGGCCTGGAGGCGCCGGGCTACGCGAAGGGCAAGCTGCCGGATGTGCTGGCCGCGGCTGCAGCCCAGGGCCACAAGCCCGAGAGCACCCTCTACGACGTGCT
>JAAXXS010000288.1 GCA_013334395.1 Holophagaceae bacterium
CGGGTCCGCTCGGTGCCCGTGGGGCCCGCCTGCAGGTCGGCGATGAGCTTCAGGGCGGTCTGGGTGACCTCCAGGTCCTGCCGGATGAGCGGCACCCGCGCGTTGATCCGGAGCAGGAAGAGCTCCAGGAAGCGCAGCAGCTCGCCCAGCAGGTCCATGCAGTCCCGCAGGGCCCGGATGACGTCCTCGGGGGACTCCAGCAGGCGCCCCATGGCCTGGATGAGCCGCTCGGCCTCCTCCCGATCGGGCCGCCGCATGAGCGGGAACTCGGGGCTCTGGCGGAAGGCCAGCAGGTGCCGGTAGGTGTGGGCGAGGCCCAGGGCCAGCCGGGGCCAGTCCTGGAGCTCCAGGTGCAGGTGCAGCTGGCCGTGGAGGGGCGGGACCTGCTCCCAGAGCCGCTGGAGCCTCAGCCGGAGCCGCTCGCCCTCCTCCATGAGGCTGGGGGACTCGGGGAAGAGCCGCTGCTGCACCTCGGCCGAGAAGATGCCCACCAGCTCGCCCATGAGCTGCTTCTGGTGGTTGCTGAGCAGGCTGCGCAGGTTGTCCAGGGTCTGGGCCAGCTGGTCGGCGTTGCCCCCGGCCAGGGCCTCCTGGAGCATGCTCTTCAGCGTGCTCTGGTCCTGGTGGAGGCTGAGCACGGCCTGTCGCAGGAAGGTGCGCAGCCGCAGGGCCTCGGGCTGGGAGGGATCGAGCCGGTCGCCCTGGGAGGGGTCGTAGGCGCGCTCGGCCAGGCGCCCCAGCTCGGACTCCATTACCAGGAAGCTGGGCACGGCCGCATAGCACTCCTGAAGGCCGGCCCGCTCGCCGGGGGCCAGGGAGTCCAGGAGGCCCAGCAGGGAGATGTGGCTGGCCAGGGCCCGGGCCACCAGAGAGAAGGTGGCGCGGTCCTGCTGGCGGAGCTGCTCCAGCAGGCGCCTCAGGGCCGGTGGCATGCTCTCCAGGAAGCGCTCGCCCTCCATGCGGGGCAGGGTCCAGCCCAGATGGTTCCAGAGCCAGCCCAGGCTGCCCCGGACCTGCTCCACCGCGGGCCAGTGGATGCCCCGGTCCAGGGGCCGCTGCAGGCTCAGGCGCAGGTTGGACACCACGTGCTCGAGCAGCAGCAGGGGCTCCACCCGGGCGTGGATCTCGGCGGGGATGCAGGCCTCCAGGAGCTCGGCGAGGCGGGTGACGGACTCCTGGAGGCGCCCCTGGCCCCGGATCGCCCGGTTCACGGCCTTCAGCTGGGCATTCAGGCCCGTCACCGCACTGGCGCCGGCCGGGCTGGCCTGCAGGGCCGCGAGGATCTTCGGGAAGGTGTCCCGGTGGTCGGCCAGGAAGGAGGACCAGTGCTGGGGGAGGTCGCTGCCGTCCTCGGTGGGCGCCAGGGACATGGCCCGCAGGGCCGCCAGCAGGTCCAGCAGACAGATCACCCACTCGGGCTGCTCCTGCTCCGCCAGCAGCTCGCGGTGGGCAGCCTCGGCCTGCTGGCCCAGGCGCCCCAGGCTGTGGAGCAGCACCAGGCCCATGGCGGCCCGGGTCTCGCCCAGCCGCCGGGCCGAGAACTGGTGGAGGAAGGCGAGGAAATAGCCCAGGCTGCGGCGGAGGCTGGCCTGGGCCGGCGACTCTTCCCGATCCACGGCCGGCTTCGGAGGGGCCTCCAGCAAAGGCTCCAGGTCCCTGGCACCCTCCCGGAAGATGTCCTCCAGCAGGGCCAGATCCGTGCGGGAGAGCCCTTTTTCCCGGATCAATTGCCGGGCCAGTAGCAATCTCTGTGGCGGTGTGCCTGGAGCTGACATGGCAAAAGCATACAATGGTTAAGACTTTGAATGGCTTTGCAGGGTGATACCATCCCCTCACCCCAATTTGGAGGCAACAGGTGGTCAGCAAGCTCGGGGAAATGCTCGTCAAGGCGCAGCTCATCACGGATGGCCAGCTAGACGAGGTTATGAAAATTCAACGACGCGAGGGGGGCAAGCTCGGCAGCATCGTGGTCCGCGCGGGCTTCTGCTCTGATCAGGACATCGTCAGCTTCCTGGGCATGCAATACGGCGTCCCGGCCGCGGACCTGGAGCAGTGGCCGCCCATCGACGCCAGCGTCATCGCGCTGATCCCGAAGGACCTGGCCCAGCGGCACAAGGTGCTGCCGCTGCAGCGCACGGGCAACGTGCTCACCTTGGCCATGTCGGATCCCACTGATATCTTTGCCATGGACGATGTGCGCTTCCACACGGGCTACAACGTGGATCCCGTCGTGTCCAGCGAGATGGGCCTGGCCCGGGCCGTGGAGAAGTACTACGGCGGCAACAGCGCCATCCGCCTGGCGGACGGCAGCACGGCCCGCACGTCCCAGGGGGGAGCCCCTGGCAGCGGCCCCGCGGGCGGCCCAGCGGCCATGCCGTTCAACGAGGAGGAAGAGCACTTCGACCTCTCGGAGTTGGAACAGGAGCTCGACGCCGACGCCGAATACGACGCCATGGAGGAGGAGGA
>JAAXXS010000289.1 GCA_013334395.1 Holophagaceae bacterium
ACCCCAAGGCCGAAGTGCGCGTCATCTGGGTGAACAGCTGGTTCGATCCGGGCAAGGAGCGCGAAGCCGCCATGACCCTGATCGCCCAGGGCGCCGACATGATCACCCACCACACGGACTCCACCGCCGTGGTGCAGGCCGCCGAGGAGAAGCACAAGGAAAAGGGCACCTGGGCCTTCTCCTACCACTCCGACATGGCCAAGTACGGCCCCACCGCCCAGCTCTCCGGCACCACCCACGTCTGGGGCGAGTTCTACATCCGGACCATCAAGGAAGTGCTCGACAAGAAGTGGAAGGGCACCAACGTCTGGGGCGGCATGAAGGAAGGCATGATCCAGCTCGCTCCCATGAGCAAGTCCGTGCCCGCCGACCTCCAGAAGCAGATCGTGAAGCTTGAAGGCGAGATCAAGACCGGCAAGCTGCACCCCTTCGCTGGCCCCGTTGTGGACCAGGAGGGCAAGGAGCGCGTCGCCAAGGGCAAGAACATGTCAGACAGCGACATGAACGCCATGAACTACTACGTCCAGGGCGTGGCTTCGGCCTTCCCCAAGAACTGACGCACGGACCGAGGCAGGCGGGCGGGGCCATCGGGTCCCCCCGCCTCGCCACGGGGTTCTCTGCAAGCTTGAAAGGCACAATAGATGGCCACCCTTCAGATCAACGGCCGCGAAGTTGTCACGTCGAAGGAAGTGAACCTCCTGGACTTTCTTCGGGACGAACTGAACCTCACCTCGGTGAAGAACGGTTGCTCGGAAGGAGCCTGCGGCGCCTGCATGGTGCTGGTGGACGGCAAGGCCTCCCGGGCCTGCCTGTTCAACACGGCCAAGCTGGAAGGCAAGCGCGTCATTACGCTGGAAGGCCTGTCCCCGCGGGAGAAGGATGTCTACGCCTGGTCCTTCGCCCAGGCTGGCGCGGTCCAGTGCGGTTTCTGCATCCCGGGCATGGTGATCAGCGCCAAGGGCCTGCTGGATGCAAACCCGGATCCTCGCCCTGAGGAAGTGACCAAGGCCCTGGCCCAGAACATGTGCCGCTGCACGGGCTACGTGAAGATCGAAAAGGCGGTGCTGGAGTCCGCGCGGCTCCTACGAGAGAACCTCCCGGTGCCCGAGGAAGCCGCCACCCCGCTCAGCGTGGGCGCCCGCATCTGCCGGACCGACGCTCGGGAAAAGGTCCTGGGCACGGGCCTCTATGTGGACGACATGAAGCGTCCGGGCATGCTGCACGGCGCCGTGCTGCGCGCCCCCAAGCCCCGGGTGAAGGTGCTGGGCATCGACACCACCGAAGCCCTGGCCATGCCGGGCGTGAAACTCATCCTCACCGCCGCGGACGTGCCGGGTGAGCGGCACCAGGGCCACATCATCCATGACTGGCCCGCGATGATCGCCGTGGGCGAAGAGACCCGCTATGTGGGCGACGCCCTTGCCCTGGTGGCGGCTGAGACCCGCGCTGAGGCCAAGGCGGCCCTGGCCAAGATCAAGCTCGACTACGAGGTGTTGCCGCCCCAGGTGGACCCCCGCCGCGCCCAGGACGAAGGCGCTCCCCGGCTGCATCCCAAAGGCAACCTGCTGGCCCGGACCGTGCTCAAGCGCGGCGATGTGGAGACCGCCTTCGCTGAGGCTGCCCACATCATCCGCCAGACCTTCAACACCCCGGAGACCGAGCACGCCTTCATGGAGCCCGAGAGCGCCCTGGCGGTGCCCGAGGCCGATGGCACCCTGACGGTCTACACCGGCACCCAGAGCATCTACGACGACCACAAGGGCATCATCGGCGTGCTGGGCGTGGGCCCCGAGCAGGTCAAGGTGGTCAGCGCCTACGTGGGCGGTGGCTTCGGCGGCAAGGAGGACCTCATCGTCCAGCACCATGCCGCGCTGCTCGCCAACGCCGCCGGTGTGCCCGTGAAGGTCACCCTGGGTCGACAGGAGAGCCTGCGGGTGCACCCCAAGCGCCACGCCTTCGAGATGGAGTACACCCTGGCTGCCGACGCGGCGGGCCGCGTGACGGCCATGAAGGCCTACCTGCTGGAAGACACCGGTGCCTACGCCTCCCTGGGTGGACCCGTGCTGCAGCGCGCCTGCACCCACGCCGCCGGTCCCTACAAGATCCCGAACGTCGACATCGTGGGCGAGGCCGTCTACACCAACAACCCCCCCGGCGGCGCCTACCGCGGCTTCGGCGTCACCCAGTCCTGCTTCGCCATGGAGTCCTGCCTGACGCTGCTGGCCAAGGAGGTGGGCCTCACCCCCTGGCAGATCCGCTACCTCAATGCGGTGGAGCCCGGCGACGTGCTGCCCAACGGTCAGATCACCGATGCCGGCACGGCCCTCAAGGAGACCCTGCTGGCGGTGAAGGACCTCTGCGAAGCGCGGCCCGACGCGGGCATCGCCTGCGCCATGAAGAACGCGGGCATCGGCGTCGGCCTCTCGGATGTGGGCCGCGTGCGCATCCGCATCCAGGG
>JAAXXS010000102.1 GCA_013334395.1 Holophagaceae bacterium
TTTGTGTCCTTTGTGTCCTTTGTGGTTAATTCTGCTTCTGCTTAATCGGTGTTCATCTGTGGCTAGAACAGGTCCTTCCATGGCCCGCGTCAGTCCATCCCCTTCATCCCTGTGGAAAGGCCTTTTGCCGGGGATAGACGGGGATGGACGGTGATAGCCAGCGGCCCCCGGGTATCCTCTTGGGATGCTTGAGCTTCGCGCCATCACCCGCGCCTATGAACTCGGCGGCGAGCGCGCCGGGGTGTTCGACGTATCGCTGTCGGTGCCGAAGGGCTGCCTGGCGGTATTGGCGGGGCCCAGTGGCAGCGGCAAGACCACCCTGCTGCAGCTGGCGGGGCTGCTGGACACGCCGGACGAGGGCGAGGTCCTGCTGGAGGGGAAGAACGTCTCCGCCCTGGCCGAGCCGGCCCGCTGCCACCTGCGGCTGCGGCGCCTGGGCTTCGTGTTCCAGGCCGCCAACCTCGTGCCCGTGCTGTCCGCCCTGGAGAACGTCATGCTGCCCCTGCAGCTGCAGGGGTCGGGCGAGCTCGAGGCCCGGCGCCGCGCCGAGGCGGCCCTCCTGCGCGTGGGCCTCGCGGACCGCCTGCACCACCGGCCGGGCCAGCTCAGCGGCGGGCAGCAGCAGCGCACCGCCATCGCCCGGGCCCTGGCCCCGGAGCCCCTGCTGGTGCTGGCGGACGAGCCCACGGCCGCCCTGGATCACGCCCACGGCGGGCCTCTCATGGACCTCATGGCCGAGCTGGCCGCGGAGCAGGGGGTCACCTTCCTGGTGGCCAGCCACGATCCCGCCGTCATCGCCCGCGCCCACCGCGTCTATCGCCTGGCCGACGGCCACCTGGTGGGGGAGGACGCGCCATGATCCTCGCCCGGCTGGCCCTGCGGAACCTGCTGCGCCAGCGGCGCCGCACGGCGCTGACGCTGCTGGTGGTGGTGGCCGGCTTCCTGGCCCTGAGCCTGGCCGGGGGCTTCATGGCCCAGACCTTCCAGGGGCTCTCCGACGGCGCCATCCGCGGCGGCCTCGGCCACCTCCAGATCCTGCCCCCGGGCGCCCTGGACGGCGACGAGGCCCAGAGCCTGGAGAAGGCCCTGCCCGATGGCGAGGCCCTGGCCGCGGCCCTGCGACGTGATCCCGCCGTGGCCGAGGTCCTGCCCCGCATCAGCTTCATGGGGCTGCTCTCCAATGGCCCCAAGAGCGTGGCCTTCCTGGGCACCGCGGTGGATCCGGTGCTGGAGCCCCGCCACATGGCCAGCGCCGAGGCCCTGAAGGACGGCGCCAAGGCCCCGGGCGGCGCGGGCTCCCGCTGGCTCGCGGCGGACCCGGCGGCTCGCGAGGTGATCCTCGGGGTGGGCCTGGCCCGGGCTCTGGGCGCCACTGTCGGCAGCTCCCTCACGCTGATGTCCACCACCCGCGGCGGCGCCCTGAACGCGGTGGACGTCGATGTGGTGGGCCTCCAGGACCTGGGCCTGCGCGAGCTCAACGACCGCTTCCTCACGGTCAGCCTCGCCACGGCGGGCCAGCTGCTGGACTCGGGCCCGGCCCGGTCGCGGCTGTCCCTCATCCTGAAGCGCCCCGGCGACGTGGAGGCCGAGCAGGCGCGGCTGCAGACCCGGCTGCTGGAGACTTCCGTGAAGCCCTGGTTCGAGCTGGCCTCCTTCTACCGGCAGGTGAAGCTGCTCTACTTCGCCATCTTCGGATTCATGGGGCTGGTGCTGTTCTTCGTGGTGCTGCTGGCCACGGTCAACACGCTGCTCATGTCCGTCATGGAGCGGGTGCGCGAGTTCGGCGTGCTCCGGGCCATGGGCCTCCAGCCCCGGCAGCTGCTGGTCCTGCTGCAGTGGGAGGGCGCCTTCCTGGGCCTGTTCGGGTGCGCCCTGGGCCTGGCGGCGACCCTGCTGCTGCGCGCCGGGCTCAACGCCCTGCACCTCCAGATGCCCGCCCCGCCGGGCACCAGCCACGGCTACGAGCTGAACATCCACCTGGTGCCCGCGGTGTACCTCCTGGTGGCCCTGGGCCTCCAGGCCACCCTCCAGGTCAGCGCCCTCTTCCCCGGCCTCAAGGCCGCGCGGCTGCGCATCGTCGAGGCGCTGAGGCACGTTTAGGGAAACAGCGCTGCCACAGCTCAGAGAAAATGGGCCTTCACCGCCAAGGCGCCAAGAGCGCCAGGAACTGAATGGAAATGGCCATTCATCCTTCTTGGCGTCCTTGGCGCCTTGGCGGTGATCCTTTTCCTGAGCAAGGAACACCTGGCCTACCATGGGCGGATGGACTCGCACCCACCCACCCGAGCCGCTGGCCCCGAGGCTCCCCGCGTGGCCTGGTGGCTGGCCACGGGCTTTGGCAGCGGCTATCTCCGGCCCGCGCCGGGCACCTGGGGCAGCCTGGCGGGGCTGCTGGCCTGGGTGCTGCTGGTGCGCGGCCTGGGTTCCCTCGCCGCCCCCTGGACCACCTGGGCGCTGCTGGCGGCGCCCCTGGCCCTGACCCTGCTGGCCGTCTGGGCGGCGGACGCGGTGGTGAAGGAGACGGGCCTGAAGGACCCGTCCTGGATCGTCATCGACGAGTGGGCGGGCATCTGGTTCGCCCTGACGCCGCTGCTGTTCACGGTGACGGTGCAGCCCCAACCCTGGCTGCTGTGGGCCGCGCGCCTGGCGGTGCCGTTCCTGCTCTTCCGCCTCTTCGACATCTGGAAGCCCGGCCCCGTGGATGCGGCCCAGGGCCTGCCTGACGGCTGGGGCGTCGTCCTGGACGATGTCCTGGCGGGCATCCTGGCCGCCCTCCTCGCCTGGCCCCTCGACCAGTGGCTCGGCGCCCAGTCCCTCCTCCATCCCGGCCGCTGGGGCGGGTGAGCGGCCGTCGAGACGCCCTCAGCCCCGGGTGTCTTCGAGCAGCTGCTTCCAGACGTTGGGTTCGCTCAGGTGGCCGGACTCGTCGAAGTGGCGGCTCTCGATGAGGTAGCGGTAGCCCTGCTCCGTGAGGAAGAGCTGCCGGTTCCGGGCGAACTCCTGCTCGGTGGTGTCGCGGCTGATGAGGCTGTAGAAGTAGCTCAGGTTCTTGTCGCCCTTGGGGCGCAGGATGCGACCCAGGCGCTGGGCCTCTTCCTGCCGCGACCCGAAGGTGCCGCTCACCTGGATGGCCACGGAGGCGTCCGGCAGGTCGATGGCGAAGTTGGCCACCTTGCTCACGATGAGGATGCGCAGCTGGCCCTCGCGGAACTGTCGGAAGAGCACCTCGCGCTCCTTCTCGGGGGTCTGGCCCGTGAGCACCGGGGCGCCCAGGCGCTCGCCAATGATCCGCAGCTGCTCCAGATACTGGCCGATGATCAGGATGTTGTCCTTGGGGTGGCCCGCCAGCAGCTCGTCCACCACGGCCAGCTTGAGGCTGTTCTCGGAGGCGATGCGGAAGCGCTGCCGCTGGTCCGCCACGGCGTAGTCCATGCGCTCGTCCGTGGGCTGGGGGACGCGGATCTCCAGGCAGTGGGCCGTGGCGATGAAGCCGTCCTTCTCCAGCATCTTCCAGGGCACGTCCACCCGCTTGGGACCAATTAGGCTGAAGACGTCCTCCTCCTTGCCGTCCTCGCGCACCAGGGTGGCCGTGAGGCCCAGGCGACGCTTGGCCTGCAGCTCCGCCACGGCCCGGAAGATGGGCGCGGGCAGCATGTGCACCTCGTCGTAGATGACCAGGCCCCAGTTGGCGGCCTCGAAGATCTTGAAGTGCTCGAAAGGGCCGGACTTGCTGCGGCGGTAGGTGAGGATCTGGTAGGTGGCGATGGTGACCGGCTTGATCTCCTTGACGTCGCCCATGTAGAGACCCACCTGGTCCTCGGTGAGGGTGGTCTTGTCGAGCAGCTCCTGCTTCCACTGCTTCACGGCAGTGCCGTTGGTGGTGAGCACCAGGGTGTGGGTCTGCAGGCTGCCCATGCAGCCGATGCCGATGACCGTCTTGCCGGCTCCACAAGGCAGGACCAACACGCCCGCGCCACCTTCGGGCCCGCCACCCGCGTGGAAGACGTCCACGGCGGCCTGCTGGTAGGGCCGGAGGCCGAAGGGTTTGCCGTTCTGCTTCAGGTTGGGCGCCATGCCGAAGGCCAGGGGATCGCCCGGCTTGTAGCCCGCCATGTCCTGCACCGGATGACCCAGGCGGATGAGCTGCAGCTTCACCTCGCCGCGCATGCCGGTCTGGAGGTAGATGCCCCGCTCGTCCGGGTAGGGCTCGGCCAGGAGGCCCTGCAGGGACTTCTGGTTCTCCAGCTCCCAGAACAGGCCGCGGTCGTCCATCTCCAGGGCCAGCCGGTCGCCCTTGGCCACCAGGCGCAGCTTGCCGTAGCGCGTGCCGTGGTCCTCGATCTCCTGTAGCAGGTTCTGGGGCACGGGATACTTCGACCAGGTGTTCAGGGTCTCGATCATCTCCGCGCAGCTCACGCCGGAGGCGCTGGCGTTCCACAGGCTCAGCGGCGTGATGCGGTAGGTGTGGATGTGCTCGGGGCTCTTCACCAGCTCCGCGAAGCGCGCCAACTCGTCCCGCACCTGCTCGAACACGGGGTTCGCCACCTCAAGGAGCAGCGTGCGATCGCTCTGGACGATCAGGGGATTCTCGGGGCGGATGGCGATCACGGTGATGGCAGGCCTAAACCTTTGAGCGTAGAGGGGTATCCGGGTGCGGTCAACGAAGAGACTCGCGCCCGGGCCACGGCGCGGTTTCCCACCATCCCGCCAGTCGCATCTCCCCACCGGCCCGCGGCAGGAAAAGGCGTACCGATAGGGACAAGGAGGGGGCTATGCTTTCCTGATCCAGAAGGACTGGCCCAGCGGAGCTTGGCTGCCCCCCCTGGGTCCTGCCTGGAGTCACCATGGGCCTCGCTCTCTTCAGTTCCTCTGCCATTCTGGCCCTGGCCCTGACCCTCCCCCTAGCGGCTCAGGAGGCAGCCAACCCCGTCCTGCGCCGCCGATCCCTGCCGGCCCGGGTCGGACCCGATGCCCTCAGCGGACACGACCGTGCAGACCTCCGCCGCGAGTGGGATCTCTACTGGTTTGGCGGGAGGCTCTCTCCAGCCTACCTGGATTTCAAGAACCAGGTTGCCGAGAAGGAAGTCCAGAGATGGCGCCACCTCCTGACCTCGGCCACAGGCAGCCGCCCGCTTCAAGCCACTGCTGCCGCAGCGGCCTCGAATGCGCCCACCTGGGTCAACCTGGGTCCCACCTCCAACCTCGTGGATGCGACCTGGACGGGCATCGACAGCGGCCGCCCTGTGGCCATCCTGCCCCACCCCAGCCTCAGCACCACGCTCTATCTTGCCACCAGCGGCGGGGGCATCTTCAAGTGCAGCAACGCCGACCTCAACGCCGCTGGCGACTGGACCTGGACTGCCATCACGGATGGCCTGCCCGCCAGCAGCAGCGGGGGCAATGTGGCCATTGGGGCCATGGCCATGAGCCCCCTGGACAGCAACGTGCTGTATCTGGGCCTGGGCGATCACTTCGACGCCGAGGGCCGGGGCTTCTACAAGAGCGCTGACGCCGGCGCCACATGGACTGCCGCCACCGGCCTGGGCGCGGCGACCCGCTCCCATGCCATCCTCCCCCTCAGCGCCACCCGCATTCTTTGGGGGACCAATGACGGGCTCAAGCTTTCCACGGACGGCGGGGCCACCTTCACCTCGGTCACCGGAGGCCCGGCCACGGGCACAGCCTGGACCATCCAGAAGCTGTCCGCCACGGAGCTGGTTTGCTCTGTCCAGAGCGTCAGCCACCTCGGAGGCGTCTACTACTCCTCGGACGCAGGCAGCACCTGGACCGCCGCGACGATCACCGGGACCAGCGTGCCCATGGGTCGCATCACCTTGTCCGCGTCCACGGATGGGGCGACGGCCTATGGCCTCCTCGAGGACACCACCAACAGCACCAGCACGATCGTCGCCAGGGGTGTCCTCAAGTCCACGGACAAAGGTCATACCTGGACCTGGGTGGCCGCTCCAACCATCAGCGGGGGGCTCTTTCAGGGAACCGGCCCTCAGATGAGCACGGACGGTGGCCAAGGCTGGTACAACCACGGCCTGGGGGTGGACCCCACCAATGCCAACCGGCTGGTGGTGGGGACCAATCTCGCCCTCTACCGCAGCATGGATGGCGGACTGAGCTGGACCCAGCTCTCTCATTGGTACGGATCTGGGCACCCCTACACCCACGCCGACAACCACGCCATGGCCTGGTCCAGCGGCACGCTCTATGTGGCCAACGACGGGGGGCTCGCCATCCTCAGGGATCCCTGGCGGTCCACGGTCCCCACAGCCACAGATGACCTGACCTTCATCGACAACCGGCGCAACAAGGGCCTGACCACCCATCTCGTCTACAACCTGGGTTCAACCACGGCCGCCACTCCTGCCGATTCCAGGTGGCGAGTCACCCTCGGCATGCAGGACAACGGGACGCGCGTGCGCCAGCCCAGCACATCGGGCGCTGCACTGACCGGCTCCGAGGGCACCTTCGAGGATCAGATCGGTGGGGATGGCTTCGGCACCGTGATCCACCCCACTAACGGGAACCTGATGCTGGGCTCGATCTACTACACCCGCATCTACAAGAGCACGGATGGCGGCGCCACCGCCTTCAGGTCCGCCTCCGTCGGCATCACGGAGTCCAATGACAGCAACAACGCCCCCTTCGCCCCGAAGATCTCGCTGGGGCCGAGCAGCGCCCCGGACACGGTCTATACGGCCGTCAACAGTCTGGTTTACAAGAGCACGGACTTCGCCAGCACTTGGTCGGCCATGTCCATGACCGGCTTTGCAGGCACGTCCCGCGTCATCCGAAACCTGAATGGCTCACGCAGCTCCAGCGCGGTCGGCATCGCCACCAGCGGGGGCCACTTCCAGGTCACCTACAACGCTGGCGTCAGCTGGGTCGACTCCGGGGATATCACTGCCGGCACCCTGAACACCAGCTACATCTGGTTGAACACCGAGAACGACCAGATTGTCTACGGTGCCACTGTGGCCCCCAACGCCGCAGCCCATCACCTCTACAAGAGCACCAACGGTGGAGTGAGTTGGACTTCCATCGACGGCAGTGCCACCGCCAGCAACGGCCTGCCCTTCGGCATCCCCGTCCATGTGATCCAAAACCTCCCAGGTAGCGCCAACACCCTCTTCGCGGGCACTGACTTCGGTGTCTACCAGAGCCTTGACAATGGCGCCACCTGGAGCCGCTTCGGCAATGGACTGCCCCTGGTCGCGGCGCGGGACCTCTACATCGCACCTAATGGCAGCTTTCTCCGGGCAGGCACCTATGGCCGAGGCGTCTGGGAGATCCAGTTGACCAGCATGAAGTCCCTGGATCTCAATCTGGACGGCGTGGTCGACCTGCGGGACCTGCTCACGCTCGCCAAGTTCTACGGCACCGCCAACACAACCTGCGACCTCAACAGCGACAGCACCGTCAACGATACTGACCTCTTCATCCTGCTCGCTGGGCTGTGACGGAGCCAACCATGTCCCCCCTCAAGAATCTCAGCACCGTGACCTTTCTGCTGGCCATGGCCCTCCTCACGGCCTGCGGCGGCGGGGGTGGCAATCCCCCGGCGCCCACGCCGAGCTATACCATCACCTTCATCGCCGGCACTGGGGGAACCATCACCGGCACCGCCACACAGACCCTCACCTCCGGCGGCAGCGCCTCGGCTGTCACGGCTGTGCCCAACACCGGCTATATCTTCACAAACTGGACCGGCAGCGGCTTCACCACCAGCACCACGAACCCCCTGACGGTCTCCAACGTGACCACCAACCTAGCGCTCACGGCCAACTTCTCCATCAAGATCGCCACGGCCCTCGCCTATACCGATCCCACCGGCAGCAACTACCTTCTGAAGAAGAACACCAGCCTCTCCACCGCCACGCATCTGGTTCTTGACCTGGTGGGCCCCGCCGCCACCACGGGCTCCGGCATCTCGGCCAGCTTCACCGCTGACACCACCAAGGTGGCCTGGAGCAATGTGGCCAGCACGGATGTGAGCGGCACCTATGTCCAGAATGGAACCGCCTTCACCCTCGGCACGGGACCGCTCATCCTCAAAGGCAAGGTCACAAACAGCAGCCTCCAGGTCGTCGCCGCCCAGAAGGGCACCGCCACTCCCGTCTCCCTGAACGCGCCTTTGCTGCGCCTGGCCTTGGACCTGGGCTCTGGCGTGATCCCTGGAACCATCACGCTGACCTCGGACAACACCAAAGCCCAAGTTCTGGACAGCACTGGCAACCCGAGTAGCATCACCGTTACGGTGGGGGCCCTCACCGCCCAGTAGTCTCCTTGAGACGCCCCAGCGGGTGCTCCGGTGGACCGCCAAGTCCTAGGAGCCGCCCGTGACCACCCTCAGACTCCACCTCCTCACCCTAATCCTCCTGCCATGGATCCTTACCTGTGGGGGTGGCGGAGGCGGCAGCACGCCTGCGCCGGCACCGCCCACCTACACCGTGACCTTCCTGGCGGGCGCCGGGGGAACTGTCACAGGCAACACCAGCCAGACCGTCACCTCCGGGGGCAGCACCACTGCCGTCACGGCGGTCCCCGCCACGGGCTATGCCTTCACGAACTGGACCGGCACCGGCTTCACCACGAGCACCTCGGCTGCCCTCACTCTCACCAACGTCACCCAGAACCTCACCCTCACAGCCAACT
>JAAXXS010000103.1 GCA_013334395.1 Holophagaceae bacterium
TGGCCCTCATCTGGAAGAGCCTGCTGCGCTCCCGGCGGCGCACCCTGCTCATCGTGGGCAGCCTGGTGCTGTCCGTCTTCACGGTGGCGGTTCTGCAGAGCCTGCTCACCACGCTCGACTCCATCACCAGCAACCCCAACTCGGGGAACCGGCTGGCCGTGCGCCACAAGAGCGGCATCACCCAGATGCTGCCCCGCAGCTACGAGACCTTCCTGCGCCAGCAGCCCGAGGTGGAGACTGTCTGCTCCCTCCAGTGGTTCGGGGGCTACTACCAGGATCCCCGGAACTTCTTTGCCAACTTCGCCAGCGACGAGACCACGCTCTTCCAGACCTTCCGGGAGGAGTTCGGCCTCGCGAACCTCACCGAGGCCCAGGTCAAGGAATACCTGCGGGATGGCGCCGGCTGCATCGTGGGCGAGAGCCTCGCCCTCAAGAACGGCTGGAAGGTGGGCGATGTGGTGCCCCTCACAGGGACCATCTTCCCCATCAACCCCCGCCTCACCATCCGCCTGATCTTCAAGAGCTCCCGGCCCTCGGATGAGAACGTCCTCCACTTCCACTACAAAGTCCTGGAGGAGGGCGTGCCGCGCATGAAGGGCCTGACCGGGGCGTTCTGGGTGCGGGTCCACCGGCCCGAGGACATCCCGCGGCTCATCGAGCGGGTGGACCGCCACTTCGCCAACAGCGCCTACGAGACCCTCACCGAGACCGAGAGCGCCTTCAACCTGGCCTTCGTGAAGATGCTTGGCAACATCTCGGCCATCATCCAGGGCATCACCATCGCCGTGGTGCTGGCCATCCTCATCGTCACCGCCAACACCATGGGCACCGCCATCCGGGAGCGCGGGGCCGAGATCGCCGTGTTCCGGGCCATGGGCTTTTCCGCCAGCCGCGTGCTGAGCCTGCTCCTAGCCGAGGGCGTCCTGCTGGTGGGCCTGGGGGCCGCCCTGGGGCTCCTCCTGGCCCAGGCCGCCGCCGGGGGCGTGCGCGGCGCCATGGGTGCGGTCATGCCGTTCTTCGCGGACTTCGAGATCACCTCGGCCACGGCCCTGCTGTGCCTGGCGGGGGCCTTGGCCGTGGGCCTCCTGTCGACGTTCATCCCGGCCTATGCCGCCACGCGCCGCCCCATCACCGAGGGGCTGAGGTCCGTCGGATGATCCTCCTCGGTCTCCTCGCCCTGCCGCTCGTCGGCTACCTGCTCTGGCTGGTCTGGGCCCTGGTGGCCTATCCCATTCCCCTCACCTACAACCTGCGCTCCCTCTGGCAGCGGAAGGTCTCGACCCTCAGCACCGCCGCCGCCATCGCTCTGGTGGTGGGGATCTTCGTGGTGGTGCTCAGCCTGGCCCAGGGCCTGTCGGTGGCCTTCGTCAGCAGCGGCCGCGAGGACCAGGCCCTGGTGCTGCGTCCCAACGCCCGCTACGAGCTGAACAGCACCATCGAGCGGGATCGGATGCGGATCCTGAAGGTCCATCCCCTGGTGCAGCGGGACGACCTGGGCCCCCTGGCCAGCGCCGAGGTGGTGGTGGTCAAGCTGTTCCCGGTGGCCGATGGCACCGACACCAACGTCACTGTGCGGGGGCTGGAGCCCACCGGCCTGCGCATGCGCCCCCAGGTGCAGCTGGTGGAGGGCCGCTGGTTCCGCCCCGGCCTCAGCGAGGTGGTGGTGCCCCGGAAGATGCGGGGCCGCTTCCCCGGCCTGGAGCGGGGGGGCAGCGTCCGCATGGGGGGCCGGGACTGGGCGATCGTCGGGACCTTCGACGGAGGCGCTTCCAGCTTCGAGAGCGAGGTCTGGTCCGATGTGAACGACGTGATGCAGGCCTTCCGCCGGGAGTCCTACTCGTCCCTGCTGGTCCGCCTGGCGGATCCCGGCCGCATGGAGGCCTTCACCCGGGCGGTGGATGACGACAAGCGGCTGAAGCTGGAGGTGGTGGCGGAGAAGGCCTACTTCAAGGAGCTGACCAAGGCCGGCGATCCCGTGAAGGTGCTGGGCAACCTCATCACACTGATCCTCACCGGGGCCGCCATCTTCGCCGCCATGAACACCATGTACGCCGCCGTCGCCGGCCGCACGCGGGAGATCGGGACCCTGCGCGCCCTGGGGTTCCGGCAGCGGGAGATCCTGGCCAGCTTCCAGTGGGAGGCCGTCTTCCTCTGCCTGGTGGGGGGCCTGCTGGGGTCGGGACTGGCCCTCTTTGCCAATGGCATCCAGGCCGGCACCACGAGCCTGCAGACCTTCAGCGACGTGAGCTTCGCCTTCACGATCACCCCGGGCCTCATGGCCCAGGGCGTGGCCTTCAGCCTGGTGATGGGGCTGGTGGGTGGGTTCCTGCCGGCCTATCGGGCCAGCCGCCTGCCGCTGACCGAAGCCATGAAGGGGGGGTGAGGTCTTCGGCATGATTCCCTCCTCGCCCTGAGCCACCCGGCTGGGGCTTCGTCTTGACTGACCTCGCTTTGCGATGCACACTAGGGCTGGTTTTTCCTCGACCGGAGGCCCCCATGGACCGCGAACTTCTCAAGGGCAGCACGCCCCTGCTGCTGCTGTCGCTGCTTTGCGAGGGCCCCATGTACGGCTACCAGATCATCGAGACGGTTCGGCAGCGCACCGGCGGCACCTACACGCTGAAGGAAGGGGCCCTCTACCCGGCCCTCCACAAGCTGGAAGCCACAGAGTTCATAGCGTCCTACTGGGAGACCCAGGAGAACGGGCGGGAGCGCCGCTACTACTCCCTGCTGCCCGCGGGGCAGGCGTTCCTGGCCGCCAAGAAGAAGGAGTGGAACCAGTTCGTGAACATGGTCCAGGCCTTCGTCGAACCCAAGGCCTGAGGCCATTCGGTGTCCCGGGCCCTGGAAGCCTATCTCGCCCAGGTGGGTTCAGGCCTCAAGGGCCTGACGCGACGGCGTCGCCTGACCCTGGTCCGGGAGCTGCAGGCCCACCTCCTGGATGAGGCGGAAGCCCGGGGCATCAACTCCGAGTCGGCCATGGCGGCCATGCTCGCGGAGAAGGAACATCCCACCCTGCTGGCGGAGGAGATCGCCTGCGGGGAGGGTCAGGACGCCAACCACCGGAGCGGCACCGCCCTGGCGGCGGGCATGATCATCGGCATCGCCACCGGCGGGCACATGTGGTTCGAGGGCTGGCGCTGGTACATCGCCCTGGCCTTCGCCGCCTCCCAGGGCCTGGCGGTGGGCGCCGGCTACTTCTGGATGCGGCGGCACTGGCTGCGGCTGCCGTCCTGGGGCCGCATGGCGGTGGCGGTGCTGACCACGTCGCTGCTGGCCATTCCCCTGGGCTTCACCACCCACCACGGGTTCCGGCCGACCCGGCTGCTCTACGGCGCCTTCACGGGCTACCTGCTGGAGCGGCACAGCCAGGAGCGCCCCCTCTGGCAGACCCTCCTGGAGCCGGTGGCGTTCACGGCCTTCATGTTCTTCCTCGAGACCGTGGTCCTGGGGCGGATCCACTTCGCCTGGTGGAAGGTGCCCCTGGAGCTGAGCTTCAACGGGACCATCCTGCTGAGCGTCATGGTGGCCACCCGCTTCCGGAGGCATCTGGCCGAGCGCCGGGTCCTGACGGCCCAGGAACAGGGCTGAGCTCCGGGAATCCCCCTTGAGCTGAAAGCCTTCCGACGGTAGACTGGTCGTCTTGCGTGGACAAGCCGCGTGCAGATACCCCATTTCCGGGGGCATCCGGTCGGTCCCAGGAGGAAGACATGAAAGAGAAAATCCACCCCGTTCTCCACGACGTGAAGGTGCACTGCGCCTGCGGTGTCGAGTTCGTGACCCGCTCCACCAAGAAGGAGCTCCGCGTGGAAGTCTGCTCCTCCTGCCACCCGTTCTACACGGGCAAGCAGCGTCTGATGGACGCCGAAGGCCGGGTCGAGAAGTTCAACCGCAAATACGCCAAGAAGGAAGTCCCTGCGGTCGTCGAGGCCCCCGTGGTCGACGAAGCCCAGGCTCCGACCGAAGCCTAGCTGCGACATTCCCAAGGACGGGCCGAGCGATCGGCCCGTCCTTTTTGTTTGCGCCCCTGCTGCCTCCACCTGACTCCTCCGGAGCCCCCCATGCTCGATCAGCTCGCTGCCGTCGAAGCCCGCTTCCAGGAAGTGGAGGCGCAGCTGCAGGATCCCGCCGTGGTCTCGGACCCCAAGCGCCTGCGGGAGCTGAGCAAGCTCCGGGCGGAGCTGGAGCCGGTGGTGCTGGCCTTCCAGGCCCAGCGCACCCGGCGCAGGCAGCTGGAGGAAGCCGAGTCCATCCTGACGGACAAGACCATGGACCCAGAGTTCCGGGAGCTGGCCGAGCTGGAGATCCCCGACCTGAAGCAGGCCATCGCCGAGGGCGAGGCGGAGATCCGGCGCCTGCTTGTGCCCAAGGACCCCGCTGACGCCAAGAACGTGATCCTCGAGGTCCGCGCCGGCACCGGCGGCGAGGAGGCCGCGCTGTTCGCGGGTGAGATCTTCCGCATGTATCTCCGGTTCGCGGAGCGGCGGGGCTTCAAGGTCTCGGTGCTGGACCAGAGCGATGCCGACGCCGGCGGACTCAAGGACGCCACGGCGGAGATCCAGGGCGAGGGCGCCTACAGCCTCTTCCGCTTCGAGAGCGGCGTCCACCGCGTGCAGCGGGTGCCGAAGACCGAGACCCAGGGCCGCATCCACACCTCCGCCTGCACCGTGGCCGTCATGCCCGAGGCCGAGGAACTGGATGGGGTCGAGATCCATCCGAACGACCTGCGGATTGATACCTTCTGCTCCGGCGGCAAGGGCGGCCAGAGCGTTAACACCACCAAGTCGGCGGTGCGCCTCGTCCACCTACCCACCAACACCGTGGTGCAGTGCCAGGACGAGCGCAGCCAGCTGAAGAACATGGCCAAGGCCATGACCGTGCTGCGCAGCCGCTTGCTCCAGAAAGCCCAGGACGAGGCCGACGCGGTGCACTCGGCCATGCGCAAGTCCCAGGTGGGCAGCGGGGACCGCAGCGAGAAGATCCGCACCTACAACTTCCCCCAGGGCCGGGTCACGGACCACCGCATCGGCGTCACCCTCCACCAGATCGACGCCTTCATGGGCGGCGCCATCGAGCCCATCATCGAGCCCCTCCGCGCCGCCTTCGAGGCCGAGCGGCTGCAGGCCCTGGAGGCCTGAGGCACCCTCCCTGATGCGCCCGCCTACTTGCGGAGGGTCACGCGCTCTGGGGCCACGAGGCTGAAGGAGATGGGCTTGGACGCCGGGATGCGGACCATGGTCTCGGCCGTGCCCGCGGCCAACGCTGTGCCTGCGGCGGCGCCGAGGGCCGCGCCGCCGAGAGCGTGGTCACCCTTGTTCTTCCGGTCCGAGAGGATGCCGATGAGGGCGCCGATGGCCGCGCCGCCGCCGATGTATTTGGCGTTGCGCTCGCCGCGGGCGCTGGCCACCACCACATGGGCGTCGGCATCGATGCCGCTGCCCGCGACCTCAGTCAGGCGGATGCCCAGGGCACCCTGGCCATCACTCAGGCGTCCCGCCGGGGCGCTCTGGGTGACCACGCCGCGCACGGGGCTGCCCGCAGCCCAGACCCGCTTGCCGTCCACGAGGACATCCGCCGTCAGGGTGCCTTCCCAGGCATCGCCCGCCTGGTCCTTCTCGGTGCTCAGATCCCGGGTCAGGCTGACTTCAAGCTTCGTGCCCATGGGGACCTCGACCACCACGGGCTTGGGGGCGTCCGGAACGCTTGGCGCCTGGGCGAGCACGACGGCCTCCTGCTTCTTGGTCTCGGCCCGCTTCTTTGCATCCACCACCTGGCGTTCCAGGGCCTTCACCTGGCTCTTGGTCAGGTGCTGGACCGTCTCGGGGTCGCCAGGGACCTTGCTGGCCTTGGCGTCGGCAAGCTGCTGCTCGAGCAGGACCACCTTGGCCTCGGCGGCCTTGGCGGCCTCTTCGGCCTGAATGGCGGCTTCGCTCTTGGGGCGGCAGGCCAGGCTGAAGGCCAGGAGAAGGATGAGGGCGAGATGGCTAGTGAACCGGTGCATGAGACCTCCAGGGGACGGGTGGCCCTGCCGTATAGTATGGGTGGGAAGTCCCCCATGTCCCGACCCAACCTCAACCCCCGCGGCGAGTCTGTGCTGCGCACCCTGATCGAGACCTACCTCGAGGCGGGGGAGCCTGTGGGGTCGCGGCTGCTGGCCAAGCGGTATCCCGAGACGCTCTCCAGCGCCACGATCCGCAGCGTGCTCTCGGACCTGGAAGAAGAGGCCATGGTGGCCCAGCCCCACACCTCCGCCGGCCGGGTGCCCACGGAGCTGGCCTACCGCTACTACGTGGACCGCTGGCTCCGGGCGCTGCCTCCGGGGCACGAGGTCGAAGGCCGCCTGTCCGCGGCCCTGGATGGCCTGGACCTGGATCCTGAGTCCTGGGCCCGCCACGCCAGCCGCACCCTGGCGGAGGTCATGGGGGGTGTCTGCGTGGCGCTGCCCCTGCCGCTCACCCAGAGCCGGCTGGTGCGCATGGAGTTCGTGCCCGTGGGGCCGGGCCGCTTCGTGGCGGTGTGGGTGGGCAGCCTGGGCGAGGTGGAGCACCGCCTCATGGAGAATCCGTGGAACCTCTCCCAGACCGTGCTGACGGAGCTGGGGAACTACGCCACCGCCCACTTCGCCGGCCTGACCCTGCCGGAGATGCGGGCCCGGCTGCTCGACGCCCTGCGGGTGGGGGTGCAGGAAGGCGAGTCCCTCTGCCGCCGCCTCCAGGAGCTGGCCGAGCGCTGGCCCGAGGATCCGGGCGGCGCCGATGGCCGGGTGCTGGTCTCCGGCCTGGGCCGCCTGGGCGGCCTGCCAGAGTTCGATGATGTGCCGCGCTTCCGGGCCCTGGTCGCGGCCTTCGAGGAGCACGGCCGGCTGGCCCGCCTCCTGAACGCCTTCGCGGACCGGGCCTCCGAGGATGTCCAGCTGCTGCTCGGCACCGAGAACCCCTACCTGGACGCCTGGCCCCTGGCCACGGCCGTGAGCACCGTGGCCCTGGGGCCAGCGGGCTTTGTCACCTTCGCCCTGGTGGGGCCCCTCCGCATGGACTATGGCCGGGTCATGGGCGGCCTGCGCTGGTGGACCCGGCAGGTCCAGCGGCGGCAGGATTCGGTCTAGGAAGCCAGATCCAGGCCGGGATTTCCCCCCAGTGCCGTGACTGACTATACTTCTGCGATGCCTACTGATCAGCCCATCGGCCCCGAGCCTGAACCCATTCCACCCTCTGTCGAAGCGGAGGATCTGGTGGATCTCACCCTGGATGAGAGCCTTGAGGGGGACCTCCAGGCGGTAGCCGACGAGGTGGCCTCGGGGTATCACACCCAGGTGGTGCCTGAGTTTGATGAGGTCGAGCCCGTGCGGGGCTCCGGCGGCAAGGTCGACCTGGAGTCGGCCCTGAATGAGGCCGAGCGCCAGATGGAGGACCTGCTGCGGCGCGAGGCCGAGCTGATGGACCATCAGCGGCGCCTGGCGGCGGACTTCAACAACTTCCGCAACCGGGCCCAGCGGGACATCGCCCTTGCGGTGGACCAGTCCGAGCGGAAGATCCTGCTGGAGATGCTGCCGATGCTGGATAACTTCGAGCGCAGCCTGGGCGCCAGCTACCAGGATGTGGAGTCCTTCCGCTCCGGGGTGGAGCTGATCCGGAAGCAGTTTCTCGAGGCCCTGCGCCGCCTGAACGTGGAGCCGCTCGCCCTGCAGGTCGGAGATCCCTTCGATGCCCTGAACGCCGAGGCGCTCACCACGTTCTCGGATCCCAGCCTGCCGGATGGCTCGGTGGCCGCGATCTTCGAAGGGGGCTACAACCTCCGGGGCCAGCTTCTGCGGGCGGCCCGGGTCGTGGTGAATCGAGTGCATGGCCCGGAAAAGTCCTAGGATTGATCAATCCTTGTGCTGGAAGGGTTGGCGAGAACTAACTACCATGTAGGCGCGATCCCACCGGAGTTCCGTGTATGGCAGGCAAACTGATCGGCATCGATCTGGGCACGACGAACAGTTGCGTCTGCGTCATGGAAGGCGGGGACTCCCGGGTCATCCCCAATCGGGAAGGCAGCCGGACCACCCCTTCGGTGGTGGCCTTCACCGACAAGGGCGACGTGCTGGTGGGACACATCGCGAAGCGGCAGGCGGTGACCAATCCGCAGCGCACCCTGTTCGCGGTGAAGCGTCTCATCGGCCAGCGCTTCCAGTCGCCCCGGGTCCAGGAGGCCCTGGCGCGCCTGCCCTTTCCCGTGGTGTCCGCCCCCAACGGGGATGCCTGGCTCCGGGTCGGCGAGCGCGACTATGCGCCACCCGAAGTCTCGGCCATCGTCCTCCGCGCCCTCAAGCAGGCGGCCGAGGCTTTCCTCCACGAGGAGGTGACCGACGCGGTCATCACCGTTCCCGCCTACTTCGACGACGCCCAGCGCCAGGCCACCAAGGATGCGGGCAAGATCGCGGGGCTGAATGTCCAGCGCATCATCAACGAGCCCACGGCCGCGGCCCTGGCCTACGGCTTCAACAAGAAGGGCATGAAGCAGATCCTGGGCATCTACGACTTCGGCGGCGGCACCATCGACTTCACGCTCATGGAGATGAACGACGGCGTCTTCGAGGTGCTGGCCACCAGCGGCGACACCTTCCTCGGCGGCGAGGACATCGACCAGATCATCCAGGGCTGGCTGGTCCAGC
>JAAXXS010000104.1 GCA_013334395.1 Holophagaceae bacterium
TGGTCTACCCTCTGGATCCCGCGGGCTTCGCGCCCAAGGTGCTGCATGCGGCCAAGGAGTTCGGCATCGCCATCCTGGGCGGCTGCTGCGGCACCACCCCGGACCACATCCGGGCCCTGGCGCCCGGTGTGGAGCGGCTCACCGCGCCGAAGCGGACGCCCAGGCTGGAGCGCAGCGCTGCTAGCCTCTACCAGAGCGTGGCCCTGAAGCAGGAGCCCCCGCCCCTCATCGTGGGCGAGCGCACCAATGCGAACGGCTCGAAGAAGTTCCGCGACCTGCTGGCCGCCGAGGACTGGAACGGCATGATCGCCCTGGCCAAGGAGCAGCAGCGCGAGGGCGCCCACCTGCTGGACGTCTGCGTGGCCTACGTGGGCCGCGACGAGACCCGCGACGCGGACGAGCTGCTGAGCCGCCTCATCTCCCAGGTCACCCTGCCCCTGATGATCGACAGCACCGAGGTGCCGGTCATCGAGCGGGCCCTGCAGCGGGCGCCCGGCAAGTGTGTGGTGAACTCCATCAACTTCGAGGACGGCGACGCCCGGCCCCGCCGGATCCTGGAGCTCTGCCGCACCTACGGGGCCGCGGTGGTGGCCCTCACCATCGACGAGCGCGGCATGGCCAAGTCTCGGGAGCAGAAGCTGGAGGTGGCCCGCCGCCTCTACGCCCTGGCCGTGAACGAGTACGGCATGGACCCCGGGGACCTCATCATCGATCCCCTCACCTTCACCCTGGGCAGCGGCGATGAGGAGTTCCGCGGCTCCGCCGTGGAGACCCTGGAGGCCCTGAAGCTCATCAAGGCCGAGCTACCCGGCGTCATGACCATCCTGGGCGTCAGCAACGTGAGCTTCGGCCTGAACCCCGCAGCCCGCCACGTGCTGAACACGCTCATGCTCTACCACGGCGTGCGCCACGGCCTGGACATGGCCATCTTCAACGCGTCGAAGGTCATCCCCGTTGCCAAGATCGACCCCGAGGACCGGCGCAGCTTCGAGGACCTGATCTTCGACCGCCGCAGCGAAGGCTACGACCCCCTTAAGGTCGTCCTCGCCCGCTTCAGCGGCCGCAAGGCCGTGCAGGTCGAAGACCACCGCGCCGACCGGCCGGTGCTCGAGCGACTGCGCGACGGCATCCTCGACGGCGAGAAGCAGGCCATCCTGACGGACGTGGACGAGGCCCTGAAGGACCACGATCCCCTCATGCTCATCAACGAGGTGCTGCTGGGCGCCATGAAGGTCGTTGGCGAGCGCTTCGGAGCGGGCGAGATGCAGCTGCCCTTCGTGCTGGAGAGCGCCGAGGCCATGAAGGCCGCCATCCGGCGCATCGAGCCCAACCTGCCCAAGGGCGGCAGCTACCAGAAGGGTCGCATCCTCCTGGCCACGGTGAAGGGCGACGTCCACGACATCGGCAAGAACCTGGTCGACATCATCCTCAGCAACAACGGCTTCGAGGTAAGAAACCTGGGCATCAAGCAGCCCATCGAGGCGATCCTCAGAGAGCTCAAAGCCTGGCCCGCGGACGCCATCGGCCTCTCGGGGCTGCTGGTGAAGTCCACGGTGATCATGAAGGAGAACCTGCACTTCATGGAGGAGCAGGGCCTGAAGGTGCCCGTCATCCTGGGCGGCGCCGCCCTCACACGCGACTACGTGGAAGGCGACTGCCGCCGGGCCTACGCCGGACCGGTCTACTACGCCGAGGACGCCTTTGAGGGTCTGCGGCACATGCAAGCGCTGGTAGCGGGTGAACCCGGTGTTCCGGCCGCTGCTCCAGCCGCGGTCGCGGTTGGAGACATCAAAATCCTGAGGCGGGGTGGCGCCGCGGTGCCGCTCTCAGCCTCGGGGCAGAGCAGCTGGGTGCGGCACGAAGAGGCTCCGCCGACACCGCCCTTCTGGGGTGTGCGGGAGGACACCGCCACCACCGAGGAGCTCTTCGGCCACCTCGACGAGTTCGCGCTCATCCGCAACCGCTGGGGTTTTGCCCAGGGCAGCCAGAGCGACGAAGCCTTCGCCGCCGTGCTGCGCGACAAGGCTGAGCCCCAGCTGGCCCGCTGGAAGGCGCGCCTGGTGGCCGCGCCGATGCTGGAACCCCGGGCCCGGTACGGCTACTTCCCGGTGCGCGCCGAGGGCGATACGCTCCAGGTCTTCGATCCCACCGAACCCACCCGGCCCCTGGCCCGGCTCACCTTCCCCCGGCAGGCCTCAGGCCGGCGTCTCAGCCTCCCGGACTTCTTCCGGGCGGACCGCACCGATGTGCTGGCGCTCCAGCTCGTGACCCTCGGCCAGACCGCCGCCGACCACGCGGCGCGTCTTTACAAGGAAGACGGCTACGCCGACTACTTCGCTTTCCACGGCCTCGCCACGGAGCTGACGGAGGCCTACGCCGAGCGCCTGCACGCCCGCATCCGCCGGGAGCTGGGCATCCAGGGCAGGGACCTGCCGGGCCGGGCCCTCTTCGCCCAGGGCTACCAGGGCTCCCGCTACTCCTACGGCTATCCCGCCTGCCCCGACCTCGAGGGCAACGGGCCGCTGCTGGACCTCCTGGGCGGCGGCGAGATCGGCGTCCGCCTCAGCGAGAGCCACCAGATGGACCCCGAATACACCACCAGCGCCCTGGTGGCCTGGCATCCGCAGGCGCGCTACTTCTCGATCTGAGCCCTTGTCCAGGGTTCCAGCCCATGACACGTATTGCATTCCCGGAGGGGCCGCGCTATCTTTTCAGGGCGGCCCCGAGGGGTCGCTTTTCATCGAGATCCTTGTCAGTTCCATAGCGAGTTATCCAGAAAGGTGGAGGGACGGGCCCTGTGAAACCTTGGCAACCTGCGAAAGCAAGGTGCCAATTCCTGCCGCGGAACACGCGGAGAGATGTCGAGCTGTGTCGAGCTGACGCAAACATCGAAGGGGCCCGAGCGATCGGGCCCCTTCTGCTTTTTTCAACCTGGACTTGCTTGGACAGACAGGGCCTCGGCCTTCCCAACGCGTCACCCCCAGGAGCCCCCATGAGCGTCGCCAACCCCCGCTTCGAAACCCTCGCCCTCCACGCGGGCCACAGCCCGGACTCGGACACCAAGAGCCGTGCCGTGCCGATCTACCAGACCACCAGCTATGTCTTCGACAACGCCCAGCACGGCGCCCAGCTCTTCAGCCTGGAGGTGCCGGGCAACATCTACACCCGGATCATGAACCCCACCACCGCCGTGCTGGAGGAGCGCGTGGCCAAGCTGGAGGGCGGCATCGGGGCCCTGGCCGTGGCCTCGGGCCAGGCGGCGATCACCCTGGCGCTCACCACCCTGCTGCGGGGCGGCGACCACATCGTGGCCGGGAACAACCTCTACGGCGGCACCTACAACCTGCTGCACCACACCCTGCCCCGCACGGGCATCACCACCACCTTCGTGGACTCCAAGAGCCCCGAGGCCTTCCGGGCGGCGATCACCCCCGCCACCCGCGCCATCTATCTCGAGGCCCTCGGCAACCCCAAGCTGGACGTGCCCGAGTTCCAGATCATCGCCGACATCGCCCATGCGGCGGGCATCCCGCTCATCGTGGACAACACCCTGCCCAGCCCCTACCTGCTGAACCCCATCGCCCACGGCGCTGACATCGTGGTGCACAGCGCCACCAAGTTCCTGGGCGGCCACGGCACCTCCGTGGCGGGCGTCATCGTGGACAGTGGCAACTTCGACTGGAAGAGCGGCAAGTTCCCGGAGTTCACGGAGCCCTTCGCGGCCTACCACGGCGCCATCCTGGCCGATCTGGCGGGGCCCGCCGCGTTCATCACGAAGGCCCGCATTGAAGGCCTGCGGGACACCGGGGCCGCCCTAAGCCCCTTCAACGCCTTCCTTATCCTCCAGGGCATCGAGACCCTGCACCTGCGCCTGGAGCGCCACGGGGCGAACGCCCTGGCCCTGGCCCAGTGGCTGCAGCAGCACCCCAAGGTGGCCTGGGTGAACTACCCAGGCCTGCCCGACAGCGAGAACCACGCCACCGCCGCGAGGCACTTCCGCAAGGGCGCCGGCTTCGGCGGCATCCTGACCTTCGGCGTGAAGGGCGGCCTGGACGCCGGCAAGGCCGTCATCGACGGCGTGGCCATCTTCTCGCGCCTCGCCAACGTGGGCGATGCCAAGAGCCTCATCATCCACCCCGCCAGCACGACCCACGCCCAGCTCTCTGCCGAAGAGCGCGTGACCACGGGCGTCACCGATGACCTGATCCGCCTCTCCGTGGGCCTCGAGCACATCGAGGATCTCATCGAGGATCTGGCCTCGGCGCTTTCGAAGGCCTGATCCGATGCCCGTCAAAGTCCCCGCCTCCCTTCCCGCCCGCAGCGTCCTGGATGCCGAGAACGTCTTCCTCATGGACGAGCTCCGCGCCCTGCACCAGGACATCCGTCCCCTCCGCATCGCGATCCTCAACCTGATGCCCACCAAGGTGGCCACCGAGACCCAGCTCCTGCGGCTGCTGGGCAACACGCCGCTGCAGCTGGAGGTGACGCTGCTGCACATGGCCTCCCACGACTCCAAGAACACCTCGGCCGAACACCTGCTGGAGCACTACGTCTCCTTCGCCGAAGTCCGCGACCAGTCCTTCGACGGGCTTATCGTCACCGGCGCCCCCGTGGAGCAGATGCCCTTCGAGGCCGTGGACTACTGGGGCGAGCTGACGGAGCTGCTGGACTGGGCCCGCACGAACGTCTTCTCCAGCCTGTTCATCTGCTGGGGCGCCCAGGCGGCTCTTTTCCGGTATTACGGCGTGCCCAAGTACGCGCTCTCCGAGAAGATGTTCGGCATCTTCCCGCATCGGGTGAACGCCCGCCTCGAGCGCATCGTGCAGGGCTTTGACGACGTCTTCTACGCGCCGCACTCCCGCCACACCGAGACCCGGCGGGAGGACATCCTCGCGGTGCCCGAGCTGGTCCTGGTGGCCGAGTCCGACGAGTCCGGCGTCTACCTGGTCCAGTCCAAAGACCGCCGACAGGTCTTCGTCACGGGCCACTCGGAATACGACCCCTGCACGCTGCAGGGCGAATACGCCCGGGACCTGGGGAAGGGCCTGCCCATCGGCGTCCCCCGCAACTACTTCCCTGGCGATGACCCCGCTCAGCCGCCCCTGGTGCGCTGGCGGGGCCATGCCAACCTCCTCTTCGCCAACTGGCTGAATTACTTTGTCTACCAGGAGACCCCCTACACGTTCGGTCCGGAGTCCCCCGAGGGAGGTCAATCATGAGCCTGAAGGTCCTCAAGTTCGGCGGCAGCTCCGTGGGCAGCGCTGAGGCCCTGCGCCGGGCCGCCGGCATCGTGCGCGACGAGCTGCCTGCGGGCGGGCTGGTGGTGGTCTCGGCCCTCCGGGGCACCACGGATCGGATCCTCGATGCCTGTGCCGCCGCCACCCGCGGCGACCTGCCGGTGGCCCTCAGCCTTCGCCAGGCCATGGAGGACCGGCACCACGAGGTGGCCGCGGAGCTGGGGCTTCTGGAAATCGTCCGACCCACCTGGAACCCCCTCTTCGACCGCCTGGACCAGCTCCTCACGGGCATGGCCATGCTGGGCGAGGGCACGGCCCGGGGGCGCGACGCGGCCCTGGCCCTGGGCGAGACGCTCTCCGCCCACCTGGCCGCCCACTGCTTCCAGGGCAGCTTCCGGGACGTGCGCGAAGTAATGAAGACCGACGCCCGCTTCGGCAAGGCCCGGCCGCTGCTTGAGGCCCTGCGGACCGAGGCGGCGCCCTGGCGTGCGGCCCTGGCCGAAGGCGCTCTCTGGGTGACCCAGGGCTTCCTGGGCGCGGCCCCGGACGGCACCACCACCACCCTGGGACGCGGTGGCTCCGACACCAGCGCCACCTTGCTGGGCGAGGCCCTGGGCGCGGAGGAAGTGCAGATCTGGACCGACGTGGACGGCGTGCTCACCGCCGATCCCAGCCTGGTGCGCGAGGCACGGCCCATTCCCCAGATGAGCCTGGGCGAGGCCGAGGCCTTAAGCGCCTTCGGCGCCAAGGTGCTCCATGCGGACTCCTTGGCTCCCGGCGGCCGGGCGGGCTTCCGCCTGGTGGTCGCCAACACGCTGCGCCCCGGCGCCAGCCGCACGGTGATCCTGCCGCAGCCGCCCCTCCGCCCGGCGGGCACCATCACCTCCGTGGCCTACAAGGAGGGCATCCACCTGCTGCGCTTCCCCGCCTCGGCGGGGCTCGAGCCGCCCCTGGAAGCGGCCCGCAGCCTAGAGGAAGCCGGCGCCCTGCGCTTCGGGCTCATCTCCAGCCCCGCTGGCACCCTGCTGGCCATACGGCCGGAGACCCACGCGGCGGCCGAAGTGCTGGGGACCCTGGCGGCTTCGGGCCTGCCCTGCGAGTCCGGCTGGGCCGTGGTGGCCCTGGTGGGGGAGGGCCTGCGCACCGATCCCATGGCGGCCCTGCGCTACCTGGCGACCCTGGGCCAGGAGCCCGTGGGCGGCCTGCTCACCGGCAGCAGCACGGTGTCCATCGCCTTCCTGGTGCCCGAGGCACGCCTGGCGGAGATCATCCCCCGCCTCCATGAGCACTGCGTGCGGGATCACTGACACCGGGGCCGCAACCCGTTCGCTGGCGGCCTGGACCCGCTCAGCCCTGCTTCAGCAGCCAGGCCTTCAGTCGCGTGTGGAAGTCCTCGGGATGTTCCAGATCCGCCGGCAGGAGGCGGGCGGGGTGCCCGGGGTCGCCCACAACCAGGTGGGCGTTCTCAATCCCGTTGGGGAGTCGGCTTCCGTCGGGCAGGGACCAGACGGCCCCCCGACGCTCGGCGGGGATGGGCGAGGCCACCTTTCGCCGCTCCTTCTGCTCCCCTAGATTCATTGAGGTCTCCTGTAGGATCTTAAGGATAAGTCGTTCTCTGCCAGATGCCAGCCGCCTCAATGCGGCATTGGAATAGATGCCGGAATTAAACCTTTCCGCTCTATTCCGGGCATGCTTTTCAGGCCACCATGAATTTTTGCGAGGCCCTGCCATGCACGCATCCTGGTCACCCCTGATCGTCTGCCTTGCCGCCTCCCTGCTGGTGGCGGCTCCGCCCCCCAAGGACCCGCAGACCACCCTCCAGGGCCTGGACCTGCCGGGCATGGACCTGTCGGTGGCCCCGGGTGATGCCTTTTACGCCTATGCCAATGGCGCCTGGGCGAAGCGCACGGAGATCCCAGCCGACCGGGGTGCCTTCGGCGTCGACTCCGAGGTCACCGACCTCACGGATCGGCGGACTGCGGCGCTGATCAAGGCCGCAGCGGCCGCCAAGGCTCCGGCGGGTTCAGAGCTCCGCAAGATCGCCGACTGCTATACCAGCTTCATGGACCAGACCGCCATCGAGGCGCTGGGTCTGCGCCCCCTGGCCCCCACGTTCAAGGCCATCGCCGGGCTGCGGAACCGCAAGGAGCTGGCCCACTTCCTTGGCACCACCCTGCGGGCCGACGTGGATGTGCTGAACGCCACCCACCTCGAGACCCCCAACCTCTTTGGACTATGGGTGGCCCAGGATCTCGACCGCCCGACCCGCTACGCGCCGTTCCTCCTGCAGGGTGGCCTGGGCCTCCCCGAGCGCAGCTACTACCTGGATCCCTCCAAGGGCATGGCCGAGATCCGCGCCCAGTATCTGGCCCACGTGACCGCCATGCTCAAGCTGGCGGGTGAGGCCGATGCCCCCGCCAAGGCAGCGGCCGTGATGGACCTGGAGACCCGCATCGCCAAGGCCCACGTGAGCCGGGAAGCCACCAACGACGTGCTGAAGGGGAACAACCACTGGACCCGGGCCGAGTTCGGAACCAAGGCCCCGGGCCTGGACTGGGAGGCGTTCTTCGCCGCCGCCAGGCTCACCCGCCCCAAGGTTTTCGTGGTCTGGCAGCCCACCGCTGTCACGGGTCTCTCGGCTCTGGTCGCGGAGGCGCCCCTCGCCACCTGGCAGGCCTATCTCACCTTCCACGCCCTCCAGAAGCGGGCCCGTGTGCTCCCCAGGGCCGTGGAGGAGCAGTCCTTCGCCTTCTACGGCAAGGTGCTGAGCGGGGCCTCCCAGCCCCGCGAGCGCTGGGTCTACGGCGTGGCCGCCACCAACAACACCCTCGGCGAGGCCGTGGGCAAGGCCTACGTGGCCAGCCACTTCCCCCCCGAGGAAAAGGTCCGCGCCCAGCGGATGGTGGCCAACCTCATCACGGCCTTCCGCACGCGCATCCAGCAGCTGGCGTGGATGACCCCCGAGACCAAGGCCAAGGCCGTGGCCAAGCTCGCGACCCTCAAGGTGGGCGTGGGCTACCCGGACCGCTGGCGGGACTACCGCGAGCTCAAGATCGTGGCCGGCGACGCCTTCGGCAACGCGGAGCGCGCCGAGCGCTTCGAATACCAGCGCAACCTGCGGAAGCTGGGCCGACCCATCGACCGCACGGAGTGGGTGATGACTCCGCAGACCGTGAACGCCGTGAACCTTCCGGTCATGAACGCCCTCAACTTCCCCGCCGCCATCCTGCAGCCCCCCTACTTCGATCCCAAGCGCCCCGTGGTCATGGACTACGGCGCCATCGGCGCGGTGATCGGCC
>JAAXXS010000105.1 GCA_013334395.1 Holophagaceae bacterium
CTGATCCAGCGGGTCTTCCTGCGGGCCCTGACCTCCTAGTCGGCCTGTCCCTCTCCCGAATCCCTGGAGGTGTGCCATGAAGTTCACCCCGCTCGACATCCAGCGCCGGGAATTCGAGAAGGTCTTCAGGGGCCTGGAGGAGTCTGAGGTCCGCACCTTCCTGCACGAGGTGGCGGGCGAGTGGGAGGAGCTCCTCGCCGAGAACCAGAAGGCCAAGGAGGAAATCCTCGACAACCGGGAGCGGCTCCGCCAGTACCAGGACCAGGACCGGATTTTCAGGGAGACCCTGCTGCAGGCCCAGCGCACCCGGGAGGATGTCCTGGACGGCGCCAGCCGCGAGCGGGACCTGATCATCCGCGAGGCTCAGTTCAAGGCCGACGAGATCATCCGCGAGGCCCAGCAGCATGTGGTGGAGCTGCAGGTTCAGCTGCGCAGCCTGAAGATGGAGCGGCTCCAGTTCCTCCGGGAGGTCGAGGCCCTCATGGACCGCACCCGCCGACACCTGCAGGAAGAGGCCCCGGACCTCTACGTGGCCGCCTCGCCCACCCTCAACCTCGACAACCTCGACCTCAGCGCCCTCGACGACCCTGACGACCAGTAGCCGCCACGCCCCTTCCCTTTGGGTTGATAACTGACAGCCCCCTTCATTTGAAAGCTGACAGCCGACAGCTGACAGCCAAGCCACCCAGGAGCCCCCATGTCCCAGGCCGTCATCCTGCACACCCTCCGCAGCCCCATCGGCAAGTTCCAGGGCGCGCTGGCCCCCCTGGCCGCCCCCGACCTGGCGGCCCAGGTCGTGAAGGCCCTCCTGGCCGCCGTGCCCGGCGTGACCCCCACCGAGGCCATCTTCGGCAACGTGGTGGGCGCGGGGGTGGGTCAGGCCCCGGCCCGTCAGGCGGCCCTGCGCGGCGGGCTGCCCGAGACCTGCTCGGCCCTCACCATCAACAAGGTCTGCGGCAGCGGCCTCAAGGCCATCCAGCTCGCCGCCAACGCCGTGCGCCTGGGTGACCACGAGGTGGTGCTGGCGGGTGGCATGGAGTCCATGTCCAACGCGCCCTACCTCATGCCCAAGCTCCGCACCGGCGCTCGCATGGGCCACACCGAGGCCAAGGACGCCATGATCCTCGACGGGCTCTGGTGCGCCATGACCGATCAGCACATGGGCCTCACGGGTGAGCGCGTGGCGGAGAAGTACGCCATCAGCCGCGAGACGCAGGACGCCTGGGCCGCCGAGAGCCACCGCAAGGCCATCGCCGCCATCCAGTCCGGCGCCTTTCAGGCGGAGATCGTGCCCATCTCGGTACCCGGCCGCAAGGGCGACCTGATCGTCACCGAGGATGAGAGCCCCCGCGCCGACACCACTGCCGAGTCCCTGGCCAAGCTCCGCCCGGCCTTCCAGAAGAACGGCTCCGTCACCGCCGGCAACGCCCCCAGCGTGAACGACGGCGCCGCCGCGGCCCTGGTCACCACCGAGGACTACGCCAAGGCCCACGGCCTGAAGATCCAGGCTCGGATCCTCGGCACCGCCACCGCGGGCCTGGCCCCGGAGTGGGTGCTCATGGCACCGGTGGAGGCCATCCGCAAGCTGCTGGCGAAGGTGGGCTGGGCCACCCAGGACGTGGAACTCTGGGAGATCAACGAGGCCTTCGCGGTGCAGCTGGTGGCCACCATGAACGAGCTGCAGCTCCCGGCGGACCGCATCAACGTCCACGGCGGCGCCGTGGCTCTGGGCCACCCCATCGGCGCCAGCGGCGCCCGCGTGATGGCGACCCTCCTGAACGCCCTGGAGCGCCGGGGCCAGCAGCGGGGCGTCGCGGCCCTCTGCCTGGGCGGCGGCAATGCCATCGCCATGGCCGTTGAGCGGGTCTGAGCCAGCGAACCATCCAGCGCACACGGAAAAGGCCCGGCATGCCGGGCCTTTTCCGTGTGGAAAGAACCTTCGTCTAGAAGCTGTAGCGCAGCGCAGCGCCCAGCAGGTGGATGTTGGCCTTGATGACTCCCGTGAGGGTGCCGCGGCTGACGTTGTCGGCGGCGGCTGTGAGCTGGGTCTTGCCGTCCGCGATGAAGAGGCGGCTGTAGCCGATGTCGACGGTCGCCTTCTCGGACAGCTTGTAGCTGGCGCCCACGGAGAGCCACTTGCGGTCGTTGTCGGGGATGCGGGGGGTGCGGTGGTTGTCATCCACGGCGCTGGTGTCGAAGGCCAGACCCGCGCGCAGGGTCAGTGCGTCATTGGTCTTCCAGGTGGCGCCCAGGGACGTGAACGTGCTGTCATTCCAGCTCTCATCCGTGACGGAGTCAGGCGCGCCAGAAGCGAAGTGAACGCGCAGCTCCTTGAAGGTGGACCAGTTGGTGCGGGCCACCTCGCCCTGCAGCGAGAAGGTGGGGCTCACCTTCCAGTCGAAACCAAGGGAGGTGGTGGAAGGCAGGTTGAGCTCGGCCGAACCGCCGGTGTTCTTGAGGCCCGCACCCTGGAGGGCCGCGAGGTCGAAGGCCGGGAGGGTGGAGGGGTAGCTGAACTCAGAGTCCCCCGTGAGCGTCATGGACATGGCGGCGTTGTAGGCCAGGCCCATGCGGAAGTTCTTGGAGGGCTCGTAGGTCAGGCCCAGCTTGTAGCCGTAGGCCCAGCAGCCGCCCTTGAGGCCCGCAACGCCATCCCAGGCGCCGGGGATCGCATTGCCGGGGAGCTGGTTCCCACCGACAACCACGGGAGCTCCCATGGTGATGTTGGCAACGGGGCTGTTCTGGCCCGCACTGACCGGGACCGTGGAAATGCCGGCGGCGGCCAGACCAGGCGCCACCTTCAGGGCCAGGGCGGTCCCGTAGTCCACGCTGTTGGAGAGCTCCGCGTCCGCGCGGCGGGCGATCAGGGCCAGGCCGAAGCTGAAGTCCTTGGAGATCCGGTAGGCAACGCTGGGGCTGATGTCGATGGTCTTGAGGTCGGTCTTGAGGGCGTGGTAGCGGCCGATCCAGTTGGTGTCATATTCCGTGGCCAGACCGTACGGGACGTTCAGCGAGAGGCCGATCTTCAGGTCGCTGCTCACGCTGTACATGATGTTGAACTCGGGCAGGATCGCGGAGATGGCGGCATTGCCATGGCCGGCAGGACCTGAGATCGGGCTCAGGGCGGCGCCGGTGATGGGCGCAACCAGGAAGCCGAGACCCGTCAGCACCGGCGTGCGGGCCGCCGTAGCACTTTCGAACTTCGCGCTCAGGCCGATGTAGGTGCCCCCGGAGGAGAACTGGATGCCGTCGTACTGGGTCATCACCGCAGGGTTGAAGTAGAGCGAGCTGATGTCACCCCCCCCCGCACTGATGCCAGCGAAGGCGTTGCCAAGGGAGAGCGGGCTCTGCTCCCGAAGCTGAAAACCACTGGCCTGAGCCTGGGGTGCGAAGGCCGCAGCAGCGACCAGCGTCAGGGCCGTGAGGGTGAAACGCGAGCGATGGCTCATAGGGGCATGACTCCTGTCCCGGGTGACCGGGGTGAGTGGCTGTCTCCAGCCGATATGGCAAGGAAGGTGATGGACCAAGATACCAAATCACGTCAGGGGTGCAACCACTCCTGAAGGCAGTCCCGGGGGTTGGCTATTCCTTATCTACAGGTCATCAACCAATCGGGGGGCCAGCACCTCGCGGAGTCCATGCCCTCCCGCCAGCTCTTGGACCAGGGCCGACCCGATGACGGGGGTCGCACCCAGCCGCCGGATGGCCGTGAGGCTGCGGGGATCCGAGAGGCCAAAGCCCACCGCCAGGGGGCGGGAAGTCATCCGCAGCAGGTCGGCGACCCGCTCCGAGACCGGCTTCAGATCGAGGCCCTGCCCCGTGCCCGTGACGCCGAGCCGCGCTACCACGTAGGCGAAGCGCTGGGCGAAGGGCGCCCCCGGGCCGGGATCGGGCCGCTCGGCGAGGATCTGCCTCGCCCGGTCCAGAGTGGTCGTGGGGGCCAGCAGCGGCACCATGGGATAGCCCGCCGCCCGCAGCTCTGCCTCGAAGGCGGGCTCTTCGCCGAAGGGCAGGTCCACCACCAGCAGGGCGCGCACAGGCGTGGGCGCCAGCAGCCGTTTCAGCTCCGCAGCCCCGAGCTGCAGCAGGGGGTTCAGGTAGGTGAAGAGCACCACGTCCGGGCTGTCCGTGATGCCGGCGAGGCTCTGCAGCACGCGCCGCGGCGTGGCGCCCCGCTGGATGGCGCGGTGGGCGGCGGCCTGGAGCACCGGCCCGTCGGCGATGGGATCCGAGTGCGGGAGGCCCAGCTCCACGGCTTCGAGGCCGAGGGCCTTGGCCTCCGCGAGCAGCTGCGGGAGCGCCTCCAGGGAGGGATCACCGGCCATGAGGAAGGGAAGCAGCGGATTCATGTCAGAGCCCCGAGCGCGACTGGTAGGTGGACAGGTCCTTGTCGCCGCGGCCGCTGAGGCCGAGCAGGACGGTAGCGGCGCCTTCGGCGGCCAGGGTGGGCAGCAGCGCCAGTGCGTGGCTGCTCTCCAGGGCGGGCAGGATGCCTTCGGCCTGGCAGAGCAGCCGGGCGCCGCTGAGGGCCTCCTCGTCGGAGGCCCGACGCACCTCGACCTGGCCGTCCAGGATCAGGGCCGCGAGCTCCGGCCCGAGGGCCGGGTAGTCCAGGCCCGCGCTGATGCTGGCAGTCTCGGCCGTGTGGCCGTGGTCGTCCTGCAGCAGGAGGGTCTTGCAGCCGTGCAGGACGCCCATGCGGCCGCCGTCGAGGCGGGCGGCGTGCTCACCCAGGTCCGGGCCATGGCCGCCAGCCTCGACGGCGATGCGCTTGAGGGTGTCGCCCAGGAAGGGCACCAGCAGGCCCAGGCCGTTGCTGCCGCCTCCGGCGCAGGCGATGACCACCTCAGGCAGCGCCCCCGCCTGCTCCAGGATCTGGGCGCGGGCCTCCTCGCCGATGACGGTCTGGAAGGTGCGCACCAGGGTCGGGAAGGGATGCGGGCCGAGGGCCGAGCCCAGGATGTAGTGGGCGCGGTCACAGCGCGCGGCCCAGGCGCGGAGGGCCTCGTTGACGGCCTCCTTGAGGGTGCCCTGCCCCGCTTCGACAGGTTCGACCTTGGCGCCGAAGAGCCGCATGCGGGCCACGTTCGGTGCCTGGCGGGCCATGTCGGTGACGCCCATGTAGACCGTGCAGGAGAGCCCGAGCCGGGCGCAGGCCGCCGCCGTGGCCACGCCGTGCTGGCCCGCGCCGGTCTCGGCGATGATCTCGTGCTTGCCCATGCGCTTGGCCAGCAGCGCCTGGGCCAGGGCGTTGTTGATCTTGTGGGCGCCGGTGTGGGTGAGGTCCTCCCGCTTCAGGAACAGGGCCTTCAGGCCCAGCTGCGCGGCCAGGCGCGGCGCGGGCGTGAGCGGCGTGGGGCGGCCCACGAAGTGCCGCAGCTCGCCCTTGAGCTCCGCCCTGTAGGCGGGATCGTCCAGGGCCGAGCGGAAGGCGGCCTCCAGATCCAGGAGCGGCTGCAGGAGGGTCTCCGGGGCATAGCAGCCGCCTAGGGCCTGGCTGCCGAAGCGGTCGGGAAGGGTGAAGCCGAGGGTCATGCGAACTCCCGTTCATGGACGCTGGAGATGAAGGCGGAGACTTTGACGGGGTCCTTGCGGCCCGGGGCGGCCTCGAGGCGGCTGGCGGCGTCGGCGCCGCGCAGCCGGGGCAGGACAGTCCCAGGCAGGGCGGCGAGGCGTTCTGATAGGTTTGCGGCGTCGAGGCCCCCGGCCAGCAGGAACGGACCAGGCGGCGGGAAGGCCATGGGATGGCCCTGCCCCGAGCCACCGGGCACGCCGGTCTGGGCGGGGCTGGCCTCCCAGAGGTAGAGATCCGCAGCGGGCGCTTCCGGGTGCGGCTCGTCGGCCCAGGGCAGCAGCACGAAGAGACCCGCGGCCCGGAGCAGGGCCACGCCCGCGGCGCACTCGGCCTCCGGCAGGTAGGGCTGCACGCGGCGGAAGCCGTGGCGCCGGGCCGTGGCCAGGATCGCTTCGGCCTCCTCGGCCACCATCACCAGCACGGCTCGGGTCAGGTAGGGCGCCGCCACGGCCAGATCGGCGCAGTGCCGGGGGCTGGGCGGGTGGCAGACGAAGCCCAGCAGGTCCGCGCCCATGGCGGCGGCCTGGGCTGCGTCCCCCGCCTGCACCAGGCCGCAGACCTTGGCGAGCAGCCTCACAGGGCCTCCGCCCGCAGCCCCGTCAGGAGCCGCTCCAGGAAGCCCCGGGGGTCCGGACTGCGCATGAGGGCCTCGCCGATGAGCACCGCATCGAAGCCCGCCCGCAGCGCCGCCTGGGCGTCCTCGGGAGTGGCCAGACCGGACTCGCGGATGAGCACCGCCTCGGGGAAGGCCTCGCGCAGCGGGGCCGCCGTGGGAGCGCCCAGGGTGAAGGTCGAGAGGTTGCGGGCGTTGATGCCCACCAGGCGGGCACGGGCGGCCTGGGCGAAGCCCACTTCCGTGAGGTTGTGCAGCTCGATGAGGGGCTCAAGGCCCCGGCTCCGGGCTGCGTCGGCGAAGGCCGCGGTGTGCTCCTTGAGCACCCGGGCGATGAGCAGCACGGCCTCGGCCCCGGCGGCCTCCGCCTCGGCCAGTTGCGCCTCGGCGATGACGAAGCCCTTGTAGAGACGGGGCACGCCCAGCTCGGCCGCAGCCAGGAGGTGCTCGACGGAGCCCAGGAAGGAGGCGGGCTCCGTGAGGATCGAGAACGCCGCGGCGCCGCCCTCCGCATAGGCCCGCAGCTGGGCCAGCAGCGGCGTCCCCACGGCAAAGGGGCCGAGGGAGGGCGAGCCCTGCTTATATTCGGCGATGACCGCACCGCCCCTGAGCCTGGCGTCGCGGCGCAGGGCCGTCTCGAAGGCGCCAGCGCCGCTCAGTGCGGAGCGGACCGGGGGCGGCACCGGAGGCAGGTTCGCAACCCGGGCCAGCTCCGCCACCAGCACCTGCTGGAGCAGGGACTTCGCGGGCAGGCCGGAGTCGTGGACGAAGGCTGCGGGGGCGGGCAGCAGGCTCACGGGCGCACCTCGCCCCCGGGGGCGAAGGGCAGCGGGAAACCCAAGTCCAGGTGGGCGCGCGTTTCGCGCAGGGTCTCGGCCAGGCCTTCCAGGCCGGTTCCACGGTGCAGGTGCAGGCCCAGGGCCGCCTGCAGCGCCACGGCGTCCGCCACGGCGGGCCGGAAGTCCGCGTGCGTGGCCCCGGCGAAGAGCCCCCGTGCCACGGCCAGGGCCTCGGCACGGTCCGCCACGCGCAGGGCGTGCCGTGTGGGCGGCTGCAGACCCAGCTCCCGGGGCACCAGCACTTGGGGCGCGGCCACCTTGCCATCGACCGCGGCCACCACGGTGGTCGGACCCTCGATGGAGGCCTCGTCGAGCCCCTTCCCTTCGGCATCCTTCCCGTGGATCACGTAGGCGCGCTTCAGGCTGGGGCGGCGGGCCAGGGCTCCGGCCATGGGGGCCACCAGGTCCTCGCGGGCGACACCCAGCAGCTGCAGCGGCGGGTTGCCCGGGTTCAGCAGGGGCCCGAGCAGGTTGAAGATCGTGGGGATGCCCAGGCGCTTGCGGATCTCCCGGAGGCGCCCCAGCAGCGGGTGGTAGGCGGGTGCAAAGAGGAAGGCGAAGTTCCGGGTGCGCAGGTCCTCGGCGAGGTCGGCGCTGGGCCGGGCCAGGTCGTAGCCCAGGGCCTCCAGCAGGTCCGCACTGCCGCAGACGCCGGTGGCGGCGCGGTTGCCGTGCTTGACGATGGGCACGCCCAGGTGGGCCAGCAGCAGGGCCGCCAGGGTGCTGAGGTTGGCGGTGGAGGAGCCGTCGCCGCCGGTGCCGCAGGTGTCCAGGGCACCTTCGGGCACCGCCGGAAAGGGCACCGCCACCTCCGAGAGGGCGTCGGCGAAGGCCGCCAGCTCATGGGCCTCCGGCACGCGCTGGGCCAGCAGCGCCAGGCAGGCGCCCACTAGGAGGGCGTCCGTGTCCTGGTCGATGAAGATGTGCATGAGCTCCGAGGCGGTGGCCTCGGGCAGCGGGCGGCTGGGGTTGTGGGTCGTGAGCAGCGTCATGGGCGGGCGTCCTTGGCGAGGCGGAGGAAGTTGGCGAGCATGGCCGGACCGTCCGGCGTGAGGATGCTCTCGGGGTGGAACTGCACGCCCCAGCGGGGCAGCGTGAGGTGGGCCATGGCCATGATCTCGCCGCCGGGGCTGCGGCCGGTCACGCGCCAGCAGGCGGGCAGCGAGTCCGGTTCGGCGATGAGACTGTGGTAGCGGCCCACCGGCAGGCCCGGGGGCAGGCCCTGGAAGAGGCCGGTGCCATCGTGCTCCAGGGGCGTGGCCTCGCCGTGCAGGGGCTCCCGGGCGCGGATCACCCGCCCGCCACTGCCCGAAGCCAGGGCCTGGTGGCCCAGGCAGACGCCCAGCAGGGGCACCGCCCAGTCGCACTGCGCCAGGGCCATGTGGGCGGGGCTCTCGGTGGGATGGCCCGGCCCCGGCGACAGCACCACGGCCTCGGGGCGCAGGGCCTGGGCTTCGGCCAGGGTGATGGCGTCGTGGCGGAC
>JAAXXS010000290.1 GCA_013334395.1 Holophagaceae bacterium
CCCCAGCCCTACCTCCGCCTCCAGCGCCAGTGGCTCCAGGCCATCCGCAAATCCTGATCGAAGGAGTGCCCCATGGGTTTCTTCAACAGCAGCAAGCCCAAGCCCGAGCCCGCCCCCGCGATCCACTCCCTGCTCGGCAAGGATGTGCTCCTCAAGGGCGAGATCCACACCGGCAGCCGCAGCTTCCGCATCGAGGGCACCGTGGAGGGCACCATCCACTCCGTGGGGGAGGTCTCCATCGCCCCCGGGGGCCTGGTGACGGGCACCATCCTGGCCAAGCACCTCGTGGTCACAGGGCGCGCCATCGGCGTTATGAAGATCTCGGACTGCCTGGAGATCCACGGCACCGGCTACGTGGAGGGCGAGGTCGAGGTCGGCTCCCTGGTGGTGGACGAAGGGGGCACCCTGCAGGGCGTCTGCGTGCGCCGGGACCGCTCGGGCGCCCATGAAGCCCTGGCCGTGGGCACGCTGCCCAACCTGGACACCACCGAGCTCGGCACCACCGGCAAGCTGCTCTAGCTTTTTGGGCTACCGGAAGAGCGGCCCGGGATCGGACTTGACGCCCAGGTAGGCGTAGGCGGCATCCGTGGCCTTGCGGCCCTGGGGCGTGCGGTCCAGGAAGCCCACCTGCATGAGGTAGGGCTCCACCAGGTCCTCCAGGGCCCCGTCATCCTCCCCCAGGGCCGCGGCCAGGGTGCGCAGGCCCACGGGCCCGCCGCGGTGCTTGTGGCAGAGGGCATAGAGGTAGTCACGGTCGAGGCCATCCAGGCCCAGGTCGTCGACCTCATGCAGCTTCAGGCAGGCCTCGGCTGACTCGATGGTGATGGTGCCGTCGCCCTTCACTTCGGCGTAGTCCCGGCAGCGCCGCAGCAGGCGGTTGCAGATGCGCGGCGTGCCGCGGCTGCGCCGGGCAATTGCCTCGGAACCCGACTCCGAGAGGTGGATGCCCAGCAGCTCCGCCGAGCGCCGACCGATGATGGCCAGGTCCGCCCGGGTGTAGAACTCCAGGCGGTGGACCATGCCGAAGCGGTCATGCAGTGGCTTGGAGATCAGGCCAGCCCGGGTGGTGGCGCCCACCAGGGTGAAGGGCCGCAGGTCCACCTTCAGGGTCTGGGCGCTGGGGCCCTGGCCGATAAGGATGTCCAGCTTCCGGTCTTCCATGGCCGAGTAGAGCATCTCCTCGATGGGCGCCGAGAGCCGATGGATCTCGTCGATGAAGAGGAACTCGCCCGCCTCCAGGTTGGTGAGGATGGCCGCGAGGTCACCCTTCTTTTCCAGGGCCGGGGCCTGGATCACCTTGCAGGGCGCGCCCATCTCATTGGCAAGGACGTGGGCCAGGGTGGTCTTGCCCAGTCCCGGAGGGCCGAACAGCAGCACGTGGTCCAGCACCTCGCCCCGCTGGCTGGCGGCCTGGAGGGCGATCTCCAGCCGGGCCTTCACCTTGGCTTGGCCGATATATTCCTGGAGCCGCTGCGGCCGGAGGGAATATTCGGCCGGGTCCTCGGTTTCGGTGGTGGGATCGAGGTCGGGGTGTCGGTGCATGACTACTATTCCCTCACGGGACTTCCACTTGTGTCCAGCCAGTGGACGGATAATCTTGGTTACGCTCCACAATACCCTTCCCCGTCCTTTGTCCAGCCGAGACCAGCTGTGCCCCAGCGCTACCACCTCCTGATTCGCGACCGCCACGGCTTCGAACGCACCGTGCCGGTGTCCCGCTCCATCACCCTGGGGCGGCAGAGCCTCTGCGATGTGGTGCTCTCGGACAGCATGATCAGCCGCGCCCATATCCGGCTGGAGCTGCAAGGCGAGACCTGGTGGGCCGAGGACCTGGGCACCACCCACGGCAGCACCTGCGGCGATCAGCAGCTGGGCCGCATGGAATGGCTGCCGGGGATCCCCCTGCGCCTGGCCGATGGGGCCTACACGCTCACCCTGCTCTGCTCGGATCAGAGCAGCTCGGAGCTGCACCTCCAGGCCATCCTGGAGACCGCCCAGCTTCTGGCCGAGGAAGTGGACCTGGAAGACCTGCTGGAGCAGTCCCTGGACAAGCTCCTGGCCATCTCGGGCACGGACCGGGGCTTCCTGATGCTGCTGGAGGATGGTGAGCTCACCCCAAGGGTGCAGCGCAACCTGGGCCAGGAACTGGAAGGCAGCATCCACCTGTCCCTCTCCAGCGTCCGCAAGGTCTTCGAGACCGGCGAGCCCATCTGGATCCTCAATGTCTCCGAGGACGATCTGCTGCAGAACCAGCACTCCATCCAGCGGCTCGAGCTGCAGACCATCCTCTGCCTGCCCCTGCTGCTCCAGGGCCGGCGCCTGGGCGTGGTCTACCTCGACAGCCGGAGACCCATCACCGAGCCCCCCGACCGCGAGACTTTCGAGGCCATCGTGGCCCTCTGCGCCATCGCCATCGAGCGCAC
>JAAXXS010000106.1 GCA_013334395.1 Holophagaceae bacterium
ACCTGCTGCCCAAGGCCTTCGGCGAAGAGGCCTTCGACTTCCAGGGCAAGGTGCTGAACGGGACCCCTGAGCGGGAGCCTCGCGCCAAGCGCATCGAGGCCCTCACAGACGCCATCCTGGGTGAGGCCCTGGGTCAGCTCTACGTGAAGGTCGCCTTCCCCCCGGAGTCGAAGAAGCGCGTGCTCGACCTGGTGGAGAACCTCCGGGTGGCCCTGCGCGAGCGCATCACCAACCTGGACTGGATGGGGGCGGACACCAAGCGCCAGGCCATCACCAAGCTCAACGCCTTCGGCGTGAAGATCGGCTACCCCGACAAGTGGAAGACCTACGCCTTCGACGTCAAGCGCGACGACGCCTTCGGCAATGTCCGCCGGGCCTCGGCCTTCCGCGTCCAGGAGAACCTGGCCAAGCTCGGCAAGGCCATTGACCGCACCGAGTGGGGCATGACTCCGCCCACCGTGAATGCCTACTACAGCGCCTCCATGAACGAGATCGTGTTCCCGGCTGGCATCCTGCAGCCGCCCTTCTTCGATCCCAAGGCCGATGACGCCGTGAACTACGGCTCCCTGGGCTTCGTGATCGGCCACGAGATGACCCACGGCTTCGACGACAGCGGCAGCCAGTTCGACGCCCAGGGCAACCTCAAGAACTGGTGGACCGAGGCGGACAAGCAGGCCTACGAGTCCCGCACGGAGATGGTGGTCAAGCAGTACGAGGCCTACGAGCCGCTCAAGGGCGAGCACGTGAACGGCAAGCTCACCCTGGGCGAGAACATCGCCGACATCGGCGGCCTCAAGATCGCCTTCGCCGCCTACCAGAACAGCCTGAAGGGCAAGCCCGTGCCGGCACCCATCGACGGCTTCACAGGGCCCCAGCGCTTCTTCCTCGGCGCCGCCACCGTCTGGCGCAACCACATCCGCGAGGCGGCTCTCTCCCTGCGCCTCAAGACCGACCCGCACAGCCCCGGCCGGGTGCGCGTGAACGGCCCCCTGTCCAACCTGCCTGAGTTCTACGACGCCTTCGGCTGCGCAGACGGCCAACCCATGAAGCGCGACGCGAAGGTGCGTCCGGCCATCTGGTAACAGCAACCCCCGATCCTACCGAGGTTCCCATGCGCATCCGCCCCATCGTCCTGCTCGCCACCCTTCTTGCCGCCGGCGCGGCCCTGGAGGCTTGCACCAACCTGCTGGTCACCAAGGGTGCGAGCAAGGACGGCTCGACGATGATCACCTACTCCGCCGACAGCCACACACTCTACGGGGAACTCTACTTCAAGGCCGGAGGCCGCCACCTGCCTGGTTCCCGGCGCGAGATCCGCGAGTGGGACAGCGGCTTCACCTTTGACACGGGCAAGGTGCTGGGCAGCATCCCGGAAGCGCCGGTGACCTACACCCGTGTCGGCAACATGAACGAGCACCAGCTCGCCATCGCGGAGACCACCTTCGGCGGCCGCAAGGACCTGGCCGGCCCCAGCGGGATCATCGACTACGGCAGCCTCATCTACATCGCCCTGGAGCGCGCCAAGACGGCCCGCGAGGCCATCGAGGTGATGACCAGACTGGTTGAGGAGTACGGCTACGCCAGCAGCGGGGAGAGCTTCTCCCTCGCCGATCCCAACGAGGTCTGGATCCTCGAGATGATGGGCCGCGGCAAGGGCCAGACCGGCGCCCTCTGGGTGGCCTACAAGCTCCCGGACGGCACCATCAGCGCCCACGCCAACCAGGCCCGGATCCGGCGGTTTCCCCAGAACGATCCCGCCACAGCCATCTTCAGCAAGGACCTGATCACCTTCGCCCGGGCCAAGGGCTGGTACAAGGGCGAGGACGCCGCCTTCAGCTTCGCCGACACCTACGCGCCCCTCTCCTTCGGCGCCCTGCGGGCCTGCGAGGCCAGGGTCTGGAGCATCTTCCGCCGCGCCGCGCCCAGCCTCAAGCTCCCCATCGACTTTGTGAAGGCCGAGAAGGGCGCCAAGCCCATGCCCCTGTTCATCAAGCCCGACACCAAGCTCGCCGTGAGCGATGCCATGGCCCTGATGCGGGACCACTACGAGGACACCGAGTTCGACATGACCAAGGATGTGGGCGCAGGGGCCTACAAGCTGCCCTACCGCTGGCGGCCCATGGGCTTCAAGATCGACGGCCAGGACTACATCCACGAGCGGGCCATCAGCACGCAGCAGACCGGCTTCTCCTTCGTGACCCAGTCCCGCGCCTGGCTGCCCGGCCCTGTCGGGGGGGTGCTCTGGTTTGGCGTGGATGACACCTTCACCACCGTCTACGTGCCCATCAGCTGCGCCATCACCGTGCCGCCCAAGGCCTTCGCCATCGGCACCGGCAACTTCGACGAGTTCAGCTGGGACAGCGCCTTCTGGACCTTCAACTTCGTCTCCAACTACACCTACACGCGCTGGAGCGACATGATCGTGGACGTGCAGAAGGTGCAGCAGGAATTCGAGGGCCGCTACCTCGGCAACCAGGCCGAGGTGGACCGCGCCGCCCTGGAGCTCTACCGGAAGGATCCCGCCCAGGCCCAGGCCTACCTCACCCGCAACGCTGCCCAGGAGACGGACAAGCTCATGGCCCGCTGGAAGAAGCTGGGCGAGTTCCTGGTCTGGAAGTACCTCGACGGCAACGTGCGCGGTCCGAAGGGCGAGGTCACCCACCCCAAGGCCCCCGAGGACTGGCTGCGCTGCATCGTCAAGGAGCACGGAGACGTCATCAAGGTGAAGAAGGTTGAGGGGCTGGTTCCTGATGAGGATTAGCGCAGGCTGAAAATCTTCGATTTTCAGATTCGAGGCCCCGCTTGCGGGGCCTCGTGATTGCTGGGAATGGGTATCATCTTGAGTCTCACGAGGTCCTCATGCGCCGCCCTGATCCGCACTCCTACCACGACTCTGCGCAGCCCAAGGCCCGGCGCCTGCGGTTGAAGCTGGGGGTGGACTTCGCCACCAAGCGCATCGACGGCGAGGTGGTGCTGGAGTTCGGAGCGAACGCTACCGGCACGCTGGACCTCGACACCAAGGGCCTGGAGATTCGGTCCGTGCAAGCCGTCGGTCATGGCCCCATCCCGTGGGAGCTGGGCGAGGCCGACACCATCCTCGGCAGCCGCCTGCGCCTGGACCTGCCCGCCGACACGCAGGAAGTGGCCATCACCTACCGCACTTCGCCGGATGCCATGGCCCTCCAGTGGCTGGAGCCCAGCCAGACCGAGGGCAAGGTCGCGCCCTACCTCTTCAGCCAGTGCCAGCAGATCCACGCCCGCACCATGGTGCCCTGCCAGGACACCCCCGTGGTGCGCGTGGCCTACAAGGCCGAGGTCACCGTGCCCGAGGGCCTCACGGCGGTCATGAGCGCGGGCCCCGCCGGGGACGAGCCCACGGGCGATGGCCGCCACACCTTCCGCTTCACCATGCCCCAGCCCATTCCCTCCTACCTGCTGGCCCTGGCCGTGGGCCGCCTCTCCTGCCGCGACCTCAGCCCCCGCGCCCGCGTGTGGGCGGAGCCCGAGACCGTCGAGGCCGCCGCCTGGGAGTTCGCTGGCGTGGAGGACATGATCCTCAAGGCCGAGGGGCTCTTCGGACCCTACCCCTGGGACCGCTACGACATGCTGGTGCTGCCGCCCTCCTTCCCCTACGGCGGCATGGAGAACCCGCGCATGACCTTCCTCACGCCTACTCTGCTGGCGGGGGACCGCAGCCTGGTGGACGTGGTGGCGCACGAGCTGGCCCACAGCTGGACCGGCAACCTGGTCACCAACGCCAGCATGGAGCACTTCTGGCTCAACGAAGGCTTCACCGTCTGGGCCGAGCGCAAGATCCTGCGCACCCTGCACGGCGACGACGCGGCGGCCCTCGGCTGGGCCATGGGCCAGAAGGCCCTGGAGGACAGCCTGGAGCGCTTCGCCCACGAGCCGCACCTGACCCTGCTGCGTCTGCACCTGACAGGTATCGATCCTGACGATGCCTTTTCCAGCATCCCCTACGAGAAGGGCGCCCGTCTGGTGGCGGCCCTGGAGCGCGAGGTGGGCGAGGACCGCTTCCACCGCTTCCTCCGGGAGTATATGGACGCCTTCCGCTTCACCTCCATCACCACCGAGCAGTTCTGCGCCTTCGTGGACGCCAAGCTGCCGGGGGCCCTGGCGGCCGTGAACGCGCGGTCCTACCTGGATGAGCCGGGCCTGCCCGCCAGCGCCCCGCAGTTCCATAGCGCCATGCTGGACACCCTCACGACTCTCGCGGAAGGCTGGGCGAAGGGCGAGCGGCCCAGCGCCAGCCAGATCGCTGGCTGGAGCACCAACGAGCTGCTGGTCTACCTCCAGAAGCTGCCCCGCCAGGTCACGACCGCCGACTGCGCCTGGCTGGATGAGCACTTCCAACTCATGGGCCGCGGCAACCACGAGATCCTGGTGGAGTGGCTCACCCTGGCCGCTGCCGCAGATTACGAGCCAGCCTTCCCGAAGCTCCGGGAGGTCCTGCTGCGGGTGGGCCGCATGAAGTATCTCCGGCCCCTCTACGGCGCCCTAGCCGCCACCCCGCGGACCCGCGCCCTGGCCCGGGAGATCTTCGCCGCCGCCAGCCCCGGCTACCACGGCCTCTCCCGCCGCGTCGTCCAGTCCATCCTTGCGACTTATTCCGATTAACGGGTCACCGCCAAGGCGTCAAGAATGCCAGGCACGGAACAGGGTCTGCTGTTGTTTTTCTTGGTGTCTTGGTGTCTTGGCGGTGATCTTTTTTTAGCATTTAGGAGTTTCCATGTCCCACGGTTCGGAACCCCAGGAGATCAAGGGCCTGCCGCACAATGCGCGGCGGCCGCTGGACCTAGGTGAAGCCTACGTCCCCCTGGTGCCCCAGGATGGCGTGCCCGAAGTCACGCCCCGGGCCATCACCATGGGCCTCATCTTCTGCGCGATCTTCAGCATGGCCGCCGCCTACCTGGCCCTCAAGCTGGGCCAGGGCATCGAGGCCGCGATCCCCATCGCCATCCTCGCAGTGGGCCTCTCCCGCTTCTTCCCGCGCAAGAACACCATCCTCGAGAACGTCATCGTCCAGAGCATTGGCGCCAACAGCAGCCACGTGGTGAGCGGCGCAGCCTTCACCATCCCCGCCCTCTACATCCTGGCCCAGACCCCGGGCAGCGGCGTGCCCACGCCCACGCTGTGGCAGGTGGTGATCGTCAGCTTCCTGGGCGGCTGCATCGGCATCCTGTTCCTGGTGCCCCTGCGCCACCACTTCATGGTCGAGAACCACGGCATCTTCCCCTGGCCCGAGGCCACCGCCACCGCAGAGATCCTGGTGACCGGCGAGAAGGCGGGCAACCAGGCCAAGGAGCTGGCTGTGGCCGCCTTCATCGGCGCGGCCTACGACGGCGTCGTGTCGATCTTCCGGGGCATGGGCGAGTATCTGCGCCTGGAGCACGTCTGGGTGGGCCACGCCCTGCGCGAGAAGTTCATGTCCTTCAACTTCCTGAACAGCGCCGCCACCCTGGGCATCGGCTACATCATCGGCCTGAAGTACAGCGCCGTGATCGCGGCCGGGTCGTTTTTCAGCATGTTCGTGCTGGTGCCCCTCTTCCACGCCATCGGCCAGTACGTGCCCATCATCGTGGCTCCGGGCACGAAGCTCATCGCCAGCATGACGCCTGAGCAGGTCTTCTTCTCCTACATCCGCATCGTCGGCGTGGGCGCCATCGCCGGCGCGGGCATCATGGGCGTGGCCGCCTCCATGCCCAACATGATCCGCAGCATCATCAGCAACCTGAAGGCGCTGATGAACCGCGACGCCGCCGCCGAGGCCGCGGTCACCGTGCGCACGGACCGCACCCTGGCGGGCTCCATGGTCGCCGCGGGCCTGGTCACCTGCGTGGTGGGCACCATGGCCTTCCTGAGCTTCGGCCTGGGCATCCGCAACGCCCTGGTGCCGGCCCTGGTGGCCACCACCGTCGTCATGGTCATCTCGTTCTTCTTCGCCCCGGTGGCCGCCCGCGCCATCGCCACCATCGGCACCAACCCCATCAGCGGCATGACCATGCTGACCCTGGTCATCACCGGCGTGCTCATGCTCAAGCTGAACTTCACCGGCGGCTACGGGATGTTCCTCACCATGATGGTGGGCGGCATCGTCTGCACGGCCCTGGCCGCCTCGGGCGCCTTCAGCACGGACCTGAAGATCGGCCACTGGATCGGCTCCACCCCCGCGCGGCAGATCGCCTGGAAGTTCGTGGGCACCCTGGTGGCGGCCATCTTCACGGGCATCGCCATGTGGCTCATGGCCAAGCAGGTGAACCTGGACGGCACCATGGCCCTGGGCAGTTCCATCCCTGCCCCCCAGGCCAGCGCCATGAAGGCCATCCTCGAAGGCATCTTCGGCACCGTGTCCATGCCCCTGCGCTGGTACGCCTTCGGCCTCGGCGTCATGCTCTCGATCGTGCTGCGCATGGTGGAGCTGCCCGCCCTGGGCTTCGCCCTGGGCATGTACCTGCCCATCGAGCTGAACACGCCCCTCTTCCTGGGCGGCCTGCTGGCCCACTGGGTGAACCGGCCCAAGGCTGGCACCAGCGAGGCCGACGCCAAGGCCCGGGAGAACCGCGGCGTGCTGATCGCCAGCGGCCTCATGGCCGGCGGCGCCATCATGGGCGTCGTGGCCAGCTTCGTGAAGCTGAAGTGGACCGAGGGCTTCCCCATCCTCAGCGCCCACGCCGCCGAAGGCGCCCTCGGCGAGTGGCTCGGCCTCGTCGCCCTCATCGCCCTCTGCCTCTATGTCGTCGTCTACAGCCGCCAGGCTAAGGGCGAGGCGTAGCCCCCAAAGGTCCGTCCACCTCGGAATCGGCGTTGCCGATTCCGAGAGAAAATGAACTATCGCGATGGATCTTTTCCCTTAGCCCCTAAGCGCGTCGAGCAGCTCCGGCGCGACGCCGGGGGGGCCACTGACGAGGTTGCCGCTCTGGAACCAGTCCTGGCCGCCATCCCAGTCGGTGAGGATGCCGCCGGCCTCTAGGACGAGCAGGGCGCCGGCGGCGATGTCCCAGGGCTTGAGGCCCAGCTCGAAGAAGCCGTCGTAGATCCCGCAGGCCACGTGGGCCAGGTCCAGGGCGGCGCTGCCGGCGCGGCGGAGGCCCTTGGCGCGGGGGAAGACGCGGCCCAGGGCGGCGTTGAACAGGGGCCAGCGGTCGCCCAGCTGGAAGGCGAAGCCCGTGGCCAGGAAGGCGCCATCCAGGCCCACCTGCTTGGAGACCCGCATGGGCTTGCCGTTCCAGGTGGCGCCCTGGCCCCGGGCGGCCAGGAAGCAGTCTCCGCGCAGTGGATCCAGCACGCAGCCCACCAGGGGACCTGTGGCGTCCCACAGGGCCACGGAGACGCACCAGTGGGGGAAGCCCTGGACGAAGTTCAGGGTGCCATCCAGGGGGTCCACGATCCAGAGGATGTCCGTGCTCCCGGAGCCGCCGGACTCCTCACCGAGAAATCCATACTCCGGGAACCGGGCCGCCAGCTCCGCGCGGATGGCGGCTTCGGCTTCGCGGTCGGCGTTGCTCACGTAGTCGTTCTTGGTCTTCTCGGTGATCTGGGCCGGATCCAGCTGGCGGAAGGTGCCGAGCAGCACCTTGCCCCCGGCCTGGGCGGCAGCCAGGCAGGCTTCGCGTTGCGCCTCAAGCATGGTCACTTTCCTGTTCCGGCCGCGGCCGCTTCGGCACGGCGCCTCAAGGTCCGGATCATTCCGGGGAAGACGAAGAGATGGAAGGGCAGCACCGAATACCAGTAGATCAGTCCCAGCAGCCCGTGGGGCTCGAAGAAGGCGGTCTGCTCTAGGCGCGAGCCGTCGCCCTCGGGGCGCACCGTGAACTGCAGCCAGGCGTCGCCGTTCACCTTCATCTCGGCCCGCAGGCGCAGCAGGTGATCTTCCTCCAGGGCCTCCACGCGCCAGAAGTCCACAGGGTCGCCCACGCGCAGCTCCCGGGGATGCCGCCGTCCCCGGCGCATGCCCACGCTGCCGAAGGCCCGATCCACCAGGCCCCGGATCTGCCAGAGCCAGTTGCCCGCGGGCCAGCCATTCTCCCCGCCCAGGGCGCAGAACACCCGGAAGACTTCCTGGGGCGACGCCTTCACGTGGCACTGGTGACGCTCCAGCAGCATGCCCTCGTGCGAGCCCAGGGAGACGCCTTCGGGCTCGCCGGCGAGACTGGAGGCCCAGGTGGTCTCCACGCCGTCCTCGTCCAGGCGCTGCAGCGCCAGGGTCAGGGCTTCCCGGTAGCTCATGGGGCGCACCGCGAAGACCTCCAGGGCGCGGGGGTCGCGGACCACCACCTCCGTGCTCATCCCCTCCACCAGGGGTCCCGCCAGCACCAGGGGAATGGGCGTCACCAGGTCCACCCAGAGCACCGAGAGGATGGGCAGGGGCACGTTCATGGGGATGATGATCCGGCGCAGCCCGCGGGCTTCCGCATAGGCCAGCATCATGCTGCGGTAGTCGAGCACATCCTGGCCGCCG
>JAAXXS010000291.1 GCA_013334395.1 Holophagaceae bacterium
GTCGTCCTTGCCTTCCTGGAAGTAGCGGTCCTTGCTGCCCTGCTTCATGGCGCCCAGGCTGCCCATGCCCCGGTAGGACTTGAAGGTGCGGCCGCCGTAGAAGATGGTCTCGCCCGGCGCCTCGTCGGTGCCCGCGAAGAGGCTGCCGATCATCACGCAGTCGGCCCCGGCGGCGATGGCCTTGGCCACGTCGCCGCTGAACTTGATGCCGCCATCGGCGATGCACACGATCCCGGCCTCGCGGCAGGCGCGGCTGGCCTCGGACACGGCGGTGATCTGGGGCATGCCCGCTCCCGTGACGATGCGGGTGGTGCAGATGGAGCCCGGTCCGATGCCCACCTTCACGGCGTCCGCGCCGGCGTCGGCGAGGTCCTTGGCGCCCCGGTAGGTGGCAACATTGCCAGCGATGAGGGGCAGGTGGGGATGGGCCTGCTTGAGGCGCCGAACCGCGTCCACCACGCCCTGGCTGTGGCCGTGGGAGCTGTCGAGGCAGAGCACGTCCACCTTGGCCTCGGCGAGTGCCGCGGCGCGCTCCAGCAGCTCTTTGCCCACACCCACGGCGGCGCCCACGCGCAGGCGGCCCATGCCGTCCTTGCAGGCATTGGGGTACTCCGTGGACTTCTCGATGTCCTTGACGGTGATGAGGCCCTTCAGCTGGCCGTCGCCGTCGACCACCAGCAGCTTCTCGATGCGGTGCTTCTGCAGGATGGCCCGGGCCTCCTGCAGGGTGGTGCCCACGGGCACGGTGACCAGGTTGTCCTTGGTCATGGCCTCGCTGACCGGGATGTCCCAGCGGGTCTCGAAGCGGAGGTCGCGGTTGGTGAGGATGCCGACCAGCTTGTGCCCTTCGACCACGGGCACGCCGCTGATGCGGAACTTGGCCATGAGGGCCTCCGCCTCGCGGATGGGGGCCGTGGGCTCGATGGTGATGGGGTCCGTGATCATGCCGGACTCGGAGCGCTTCACCTTGTCCACCTCCTCGGCCTGCCGCTCGAGGCTGAGGTTCTTGTGCACGATGCCGATGCCCCCCATCTGGGCCAGGGCGATGGCCATGCGGCTCTCGGTCACCGTGTCCATGGCCGCGGACACCAGGGGGATGCGCATGCCGAGGTCCCGGGCCAGGCGGGTGCTCAGATCCACCAGGTTGGGATGGACCTCCGAGTAGCCCGGCACCAGCAGGACGTCATCGAAAGTCAGCGCGCGCATCAGAGGCAAGGTCAGCATGGTTAGCCCTTTTCCGGACCCGCAGCCTGCGGGACCTTGCATGCCATGGTCTCACGGCCCGATGCCCGCAGCCAGCGGCCGCTGGCAGCGCAGACCATCCCCAGGTGAGCCTCGCCAGGGCGCCCAGTCGAGGCAGCAGGTCTGCGCCTGGGGGCAGCGGGGGCGAAAGGGGCAGCCCCTGGGGCGGTCCTGGGGGGCGGGCAGGAAACCGGTCTCCCCGGAAGGCTCCCGCCGGGCCGCCGCCCGTAGGCGGGCGGTATAGGGATGGCGGGGCGCTGCCAGCAGCCGCGCCACGGGGCCCGCCTCCACGCGCTCGCCGCCGTAGAGCACCAGCAAGCGGTCGCAGACGTCTGCCGCCACCCCCAGGTCATGGGTGACCCAGAGGAAGCCCAGGCCGCGCTCCCGGTGCAGCTCCAGCGCCAGGTCCAGAAACTCCTGCCGCAGGTTGGCATCCAGGGCCGCCGTGGGCTCGTCCAGCACCAGCAGCTCCGGGTCGCAGGAGAGGGCCATGGCCAGGCAGAGCCGCTGGCGCTGGCCGCCACTGAGCTGGTGGGGGAACTGCCCCAGAAAGGCCGGATCCGAGGGCAGGCGCAGGCGGGCCAGCAGGGGCTTCAGCCGCGCCAGGGCGGCCCCGAGGGGCTCCTGGCGGTGGAGGCCCGGCAGCAGGGTCAGGTGCTCGGCCAGGGTCAGGAGAGGGTTCAGGGCCTGACCCGGCTGCTGGGGCACCCAGGCCAGCCGGGCGCCCCGGAGCCGGTCCCGGGCGGGCCCCGGCTGGTCCATGGCCACACCGAAGGCGCGGACCCCGCCAGCGGTCTGGTTCACGCCCGGCGGCAGCGCTCCGAACAGGGCCTGCACCAGCAGGCTCTTGCCGGACCCGCTCTCCCCCAGCAGGCCCAGTCGCTCGCCCGGATCCAGGGTCAGGTCCAGGGGCCCCAGCAGGCGAACCCCGTCCCTCCGCGTCAGAACCAGACTGTCGACGGCCAGAACCATGGGGCTACGATCGCAGGGAAGATGCGGATGTCAAAGGAGTTCCAAAGCACCCCTGAATAGCCCTTGACGGCCCGCAGGGTGGTCCTACCCTTGGGCAACCCACTCACCCTGCGGAGCCCGAATCGGTCCCGCCCTGGCATGGAGGATTCATGGATTTCCTGCGCCCAGAAATTCAGGAGCGCCTGATGAAAGATCATTT
>JAAXXS010000107.1 GCA_013334395.1 Holophagaceae bacterium
GAGATATCGAGGCAGTGCCCGATGTAACCCAGGAAGGCGCCCCCGGTGTCAAAGCGGGGCGTGCCTTTGTCGATGATCCAGCGGTAGTCGCCGCTGGCGTGGCGCAGCCGGTAGTCCATGCCGAAGGGCTCCTGCCGGTCGAAGGCTCGGACATAGATGTCCAGGCACCTCGCCAGGTCATCCGGATGGACCCCCTCGACCCAGCCGTTGCCCAGCTCCTGCTTCAGGGTGCGGCCCGTGAAGGCCAGCCAGGGCAGGTTGAAATAGTTGCAGAGCTTGTCCGTGCCCGAGGTCCAGATGAGGGCTTCGCCACTGTTGGACAGGGTGAGGTAGTTCAGCTCGGAGTCCTGGGCCTTCTCCCGGGCCTCATCGCGTTCCACGCTGCGCTTATGGAGCGCTTCGTTGGAGACCCGCAGCTGGTGGAACTGTTCCATCAGGAAGAAGGCGAAGCCCGCTGCCAGGAGGCTCGCCAGACACCCGATCGCCAGGATCGCCCGGGACAGATCGCGGCCCTGCTTGGCCAGCATGGGCGGCAGGGGCTGGGTCACCAGGGTCCAGGTGCGGCCCCCGAAGGGAAGGGTGTGCTGGGTCCGAAGGGGGGACCCGCTGGCGGTGGCCAGGGCGGACCCCCGGTCGAACAGCAGGGTCTCGGCACGGGCCTCGGCCCCATCGAAGAGCTGGATGGCCAGATCCGACTCGGCCTCACCCAGCAGTCCGTTCATCAGGTCGTGCATGCGGAACGGGGCATAGACCCACCCGACCAGATGCTTTCGCCGGTCCTCGAGGGTCAGGGAGGGCTCCTTGGCGTCGTAGACGGGCACATAGACCAGCACGCCGGGCTGGACCTCGGTGTCGGTCTCCTGCACCAGCTTCACCCGGCCGGACATGCTGGTACGACCCTCGTCCCGGGCCCGGCTCATGGCCTCATGGCGCACGGGCTCCGTGAACATGTCGTAGCCGAAGGCCCGCAGGTTGCGGTTCTTGAAGGGTTCCAGGTGGAGGATCGTGCTGTAGACCGCCTGGTTCTGCTCCGGGCGCATCTGGTATTCGGGAAAGCCCTGGCTGCGGACCTCCGCCAGATGGCGCACCTTGTCGGCTGCGGGGACGAGCTTGGCAAACCCGATCCCCTGGATGCCCGGATGGGTCTCCTCCAACCGGAGGCTGGCGATGTAGGCTGCGAATTCCTTGCTGCCCACCGTGCCCCTGGCCGCGAAGAGGCCGCGCGTACCCAGGAGGGCCTGCTCCGAAAAGCCCAGGCGCACCCGGATCAGGCTCAGGGCCGCGTGGCTTCGGGTCTCAAAGGTGGAGCGAAGTCTGTCCCGGCGATCCTGACGATCCTGCTCCCAGCTCCCGAAGGTGAGCGCCAGGCCGGCCAGCAACAGGATCAGGGGCCACGCAAAGCGCGAAAGCCCGCGAGGGGGAGCGACAAGCGCAAGGATCATGGCGCATTCCGTCCTGGTCATAGAACAACGGCAAGTCATCCCTGGTGGATGATCTGGAGTCATTGCAGGGCTCCCTGCGGCGATCCGGTCCCACCCCCTGTGGCCGCAGCCCAGGTTGTGCCGAACTAGCGCTCCCGCTGCTCCATCAGAAGGGCCTAGAACACCAGGCAATCCAAGGGGCATCCCGTGAAATCAGTGGTGTGAATGGATTTTATCGAGATTTGAAGATTGGATCAGGAATTCTTTTTTCTTGGGAAGGATTGGGTCTATTTTCTGATATCGCCCCCGAACGTCCAGGGCGGTGTCTTTGCTGCTGCCGCACAGCAGCTCAGGGTCCCTAATCCAAGGGACTCATCTGGGCTGCCTGCGTCAAAGCCAAGGAGACGGCAACGGTTCTCTGACAAGCCGTGAAGAGGTCCAGGAAGCTCACCGGGCTCTTCTGCCCTGATGAGACTTCGAGCGCCTCGGCGTCCAGGATGGCCTTGTCCCAGGCATGCAGCTGTGGCGGGGCCGCCTTCCGGAGCTCGATGGCCACCGCCTTGACGGCCTCCGGCCCGGCCTGGGCCGCACGGCGCTGAAAGCTCACCGGGAGCTGCGCCACGACAGAGGCATGGGAGATCCGCACCTCGCCAGCCAGAACCAGGTGGGCGAGCTCGGGGACGCCCCGCTCCAGGATGATGGCCGCATGACGTCTGGACCGCGGGCCGACAGCCAGGAGCTTGGCGGCCTGCAGGTAGGTGAGGCGGGGCGGGGAGGTCATGGGCGCATGGGGTAGGGGACTCTCAGGGAGGGACCCGCAACCCTCCCGCCGGGGCCGGGCTTACTCGCCCGCGGGCCGGTAGTCGTCCACGAGGGTGACGGGCACCTTGGCCTTGATCTCCTTCTGGATCTCCAGGCTCACGGCCTGGATCCGCTGCTGCTTCCAGCCCTCGGCCAGCTGGGTCTTGACCGCCTCGAAGGGGGGGATGCCCTGGCTGCGGCCCTGGGCCTTCACCTTCTCGACCTGCTCCTTGTAGAAGGCGAGCAGCTGCTCATCGGTGGGCACCTCGGAGGTGGATCGCTTCTTGGCCAGGACCTGGAAGTAGACGTTGGCCTGCTGCTGCTCCATCTGCCGCTTCACCGAAGGGTCCTGGTCCAGGCCCGTCTGCTTGGCGTAGGTGGTGATGGCCCGGCTCATGGCGATGCGGCTGGCCAGCTGGGCCCGCTCGTCCCGGGCGGCGGGATCGGTCAGGAAGGTCTGCGCCTCCTTGGGATCCGCCGAGAGGCTGCGCACCACATCCTGGAACTCCGCCTCGGTGATCTTGTCGCCCCCGACATTGGCGATGACCCGGCTGGTGTCGGGCTGGCTGGTCTTGCATGCCAGGGACAGGACGAGGGCCGAACCGGCGAGCAGGAGGGTGGCGGAAGTCAGCTTGGACATGGGGTCTCCCCGAAAGGCATCAAAGGATCCAGAATGACATATTCGAGAGGATCCCATGAGCCGAATTGATGACCTCGCGGGCCTGGATCTGGCGGTCTACAGCGCCACCTGGTGCCCTGACTGCCGCCGCCTGGAGTCCTGGCTTGCGGAGTATGGGGTTCCTCACAGCAAGGTGGACATCGAGTCCGTTCCGGGCGCCGCCGAGCGGCTGGAGCGGGAGACAGGCAAGCGGGCCATTCCGTTCGTGCTGGTGAATGGGGGGCGCTGGGTCCGCGGCTACCACAAGGAGCTGCCCCAGCGGCTGAGCGGCGATCTGCTGGTCGAGGAGCTGCTGGCAGCCGCGCTCTGAAGCCGCCGCGGACACGCGCCTGATGCTCGCAACGGACAGCTTGCTGTGGCCTGGGGTCGCCGTTCGTGGGACACTAGAAGGCTCTGTGGGAGTCCTTTGTGGCCAGCCTTTTCTCTGCTCAGTTCTGGTCAAACTTGTTCAATTCCGACCTGGCCATTGACCTCGGCACGGCCTCGACCCTGATCCACACCAAGCAGGCGGGCCGCATTGTCATCTACGAACCGTCCATCGTCGCGGTAAACACCTTGACCCACGAGGTTGAGGCCGTGGGCAACGAGGCCAAGCAGCTGCTGGGCCGGGCCCCCCAGGGCGTCCGCACCATCCGCCCCATGAAGGACGGCATGATCTTCGAGGTGGACGCCGCCGAGAAGATGCTGGCCGCCTTCATCGCCCGGGCGCGCCCCAGCCGTGGCATCGCCCGCACCCGCATCGTCGTCAGCGTGCCGCCCCGGGCCCACCAGGTGGCCCGTCGCGCGGTGAAGCAGGTCTGCTACGACGCCAAGGCCGGGGAGGTCTTCCTGGTGGACCAGACCATGGTGGCCGCCATCGGCGCGGGCCTGGCCATCAACGAGAAGCGCGGCTGCATGATCGTGGACATCGGTGGCGGCACCACGGACGTGGCCGTCATCAGCTACAACGGCAAGGTGTTCTCGGACTCCATCCTCATCGCCGGCGACGAGATGGACGAGGCGGTGGTGAAGTACATCCGCGAGAAGTACAACGTGCTCATCTCCGAGGCCTCCGCCGAAGAGGTGAAGTGGACCCTGGGCTCCGCCTGGCCCACGGAGAGCGCCCGCACCATGGAGGTCAGCGGCCGGGACCAGTTCGAGGGCCTGCCCAAGACCCTCACGCTGAACGATGCCGAGATCCGCGAGGCCCTGGCCGAGCCCATCAACGCCATCGTGGACCTGGTCCGCAAGGCCCTGAACGAGACCCCGCCCCAGCTGGCGGCGGACCTCATCGACCGGGGCATCTGCCTGACGGGCGGCGGCTCGCTGATCCAGGGCCTGGATGAGCGGCTGCGCAAGGAGACCCACCTGCCGGTGTTCCGGGCGGAGGATCCCCAGACCGCCGTGGTGCGCGGCACGGCCCTGCTGCTGGAGAACATCCCGCTGCTCCGCCGCATCCAGATTCTCGACTAGGAGCTTTGGATGGCCCTCCGCGCGTCCAGGTGGAGATGGAGCCGCGCGGGATGGCAGCGCCTGGCCCTGGTGCTCCTCTGGGCGGGCCATGGGATCTGGGTCCTGATGGGACCGGCCTCCGGCCAGCGCTGGAGCCGCGCCAGTGAAGCCATCACCCGGCCCTCTCAGGGGCTGGCGGCCCGCTGGGCGGAGCGCCGCCACTCCCAGCGGGACGCAGCGCTGGAGCTCGCGGAGCTGCGGGCCGACCGGCTCCGCCTGGTGGCCGAGCTGGAACAGGCGCGGCTCCAGGCCATGCGGGAAGCCCCCCGGCATGCGGAGGCGGACGAGGCGGTGCGCCTGCTCGGCCTGAAGAAGCACATCCCCCTGGAGCTGGGAGCCGCGCGGGTGATCTTTAGCACGCGCCCCGCGGTCTTCGGCGGCCTGATCCTGGATCAGGGGCTTGACCGGGGTCTGGTGCAGGATCAGGGCGTGCTGGTGCCCGAGGGCATCGTGGGCCGGCTCTGGTCCGTCAGTGCCACCCAGTCGAAGATCCTGCCGGCGGACGCCCCCAACGCCTCCGTGGGCGTGATGCTCATGCGCAGCCGCGCCACGGGTGTGCTGCAGGGGCTTGGCTCGGGCCGGGCCCTCATCCGCTACGTCAGCAACCAGGAGGTGGTGCAGGTGGGTGAGGCGGTCCTGACCAGCGGCCTGGACCGCGTCTTTCCCCGGGGGCTGCTGGTGGGCTATGTGGCCGAGGTGGCGCCCGGGGACCTGGAGCTGCGGGTGATCCTCAACCTCTCGGCGCCTCTTGACCGGGTGAGCGCGGTCCTGCTGCTGCCGCCCCAGCCGCCCGTGGAGGTCCAGCCTCCCTTCCTGGCGCCGGACGTGAAGCCTTCGAAGAAGCGGGGGACGCCATGAGGCTGCCCGTCCCCTCCTCCCTGCGGCAGCACCTGTTCTGCGGGATCACGCTGGGCCTCATCGCCCTGACAGCGCCCTTCCCGGCGCTGCAGATCATCCTGCACGCCCTGCTGGTGCTGGCCCTGGCCCCCCGGCCCGGGGCCCCGCTGTCCGGGGCTCTGTGGGCGGTGGCGGCGGGCTGGGTGCTGGAGGGCACCCTGCGCCTCTACCCCCACCTGGGCGGCACGGCCTGGGCGAACCTCACGGTGGTGTTGCTGGCGGGCTGGATGGCTGGCCGCTGGCCCCTGGAGGGCCTGCGGGGCTGGCTGGCCCGGCTGGCCGGTCTGGGTCTTCTGCACGGGCTGCTGGTGCATGGCGCCGTGCGCCTGGCTGCGGGGCCGCACCCCTGGGGCTGGGGCTGGCTTTGGCCGGTCCTGACGCTCCCCCTGTGGGGCTGGTTGTCCTGGCGGCTGCTGCACGCCCCCGCCGGAACCGGCCGGCGCTGAGCCATGGATCCGCGGCAGCAGCCCCTTCTTCGCCAGAGGCTCGGTGTCCTCAAGGTGCTTGCCTGGAGCCTCGTGGCGCTCCTGGTCCTGGTCTATGCCTGGCTGCAGCTGGTCCGGCATGGCGAGTACCGCCAGCTCGCGCTGCAGCAGGCCGTGAAGGTCCGTCCCATCCCCGCGCCCCGGGGTCTGGTGCTGGACCGCAACGGCCACCGGCTGGTGGACAACCGCCGGGCCCTGCACTTGGTCATCCAGCGGGAGGACCTGCCCACCCGCCCGGAGGTGGTGGCCGCCCTCGCCGAGGCCCTGGTGGTGGACCCCCAGGCCCTGGCCCGCAAGATCCAGAGCTATCGCCTGGCGGGCAAGGGCCGTCCCCTGGTGCTGAAGGAGAACCTGGACGAGGCCGGGATCGCGGTCGCGGAGCGGGTGCGCGCCCGGTTCCCCTTCCTCAGCGTGGAAGTGGCCCCGCGCCGGGTGTATCTCGGGGACGACCTCGCGGGCCATGTCCTGGGCTACGTGGGGGAGGTGGACGAGGAGCTCATGAAGGGCAAGCCCGGCGTCTTCCACCTGGGCGAGACCATCGGCAAGGAGGGCTACGAGTCAGCGGGCAACGACAAGCTCAAGGGCGTGGACGGGCAGAAGCGCATCCTCGTGGACCAGCTGGGCACGGAGGTCGCCAACTTCGGCCAGATCGACGCCGCGCCGGGCCGCAGCCTCTTCCTTACCCTCGACGCGGGCCTCCAGAAGGTGGCCCAGGACGCCCTGGGCGCTGAGGCCGGCGCCGTGGTGGTGCTGGACCTCCGGGACGGCGGGGTGCTGGCGCTGTACTCGAGCCCCTCCTACGATCCGAACCTCTTCCTGAACCGGCTGAGCCAGGACATGGTGGACCGCTACCTGGCCAACAAGGTGACCCGGCCCATGGTGAACCGGGCCACCCAGGGCATCTACGCGCCGGGCTCGACATTCAAGCTGCTGGTCGCGCTGGCGGCGCTGGAGAAGGGCGTCATCAGCCCCACCACGCCCGTCTACTGCGCGGGCCGGAAGAACTTCTACGGTCGCGACTTCCGCTGCGACAAGCCCACGGGCCACGGCAGCCTCTCCATGGTGCAGGCCATCGCCCAGAGCTGCGACGTCTACTTCTACGAGGTGGCGTCGCGCATGGACATCGACGACATCCACGCCACCGCGGAGAAGTACGGGCTGACGGAGCGCACGGGCATCGACCTGCCCCAGGAGAAGCGCACCCGGATCCCCAGCCGCGCCTGGAAGAAGAAGGCCGTGCCCCGGGATCCCAAGTGGTACGCGGGCGAGACCATCAGCGTGGGCATCGGCCAGGGCGCCGTGGGCGTCACGCCCCTCGGCCTGGCCCGGTTCTACGCCCTGCTGGCGACCAAGGGGAAGCTGCTGACGCCGCACCTGTTCTACGGCTTCCGGGAGGACCAGAGCGACCACCTGGAGCCCGCGGCCTTCCCGCCGCCCCGGGACACGCCGCTGGATCCCAAGCACTGGGCGATCCTCGATGAGGGCCTCTACGAAGTGGTGCGGGGCGGCACCGCCACGGCCTCGGCGCTGAAGGAGCTGACCATGGTCGGCAAGACCGGCACCGCCCAGGTCGCCACCTTCGTGGACCGGGCCCACTACGCGCGCCAGGCGAAGGCCCTCAAGGACCACGCCCTCTTCGCGGGCTACGCGCCCCGGGAGAACCCCCAGATCGCCTTCGCCGTGGTGGTGGAGAACGCGGGCTTCGGGGCCACCAGCGCTGCGCCCATCGCGAAGAAGCTGGTGCAGTACTGGTTCCTGGACCGGCTGCAGCGCCCGCTGCCGGCCCCCCGGGGCAAGCTGGTGGACCCCTTCGCCCCCCAGCAGACGGAGGCGGCGGAATGAGGGAACGCTTCCGCGCCCTGGATCCCCACCTCCTCTGGGCGGTGCTGGCGCTCATCGCCCTCGGGACGCTGACGCTGTTTTCCGCGGGGCGGAACACTCCGCAGGCGAACATCTGGCTCAAGCAGACCCTCTGGAACGGCCTGGGCATCGTCCTGATGCTGGTGCTGGCCACCACGGATCCCCGGCGCCTCTTCCGCCACGGCTTCCCCGCCTACCTGCTGGGTCTGGTGGCGCTGGCGGCGGTGCTGGTGGTGGGCCGGAAGATCGGCGGCTCCACGCGGTGGTTCATGATCGCGGGCCAGACCTTCCAGCCCTCCGAGCTGATGAAGTGGATCACCCTGCTCTACGTGGCCCACCGTCTGGGCTCCCGCCCCCCGGAGGAGGTGGGCCGGCTGGAGCTCTTCGGCGCCGTGGGCCTGGTGGTCTTCCCCATGCTGCTCATCCAGCGCCAGCCGGATCTGGGCATGGCCCTGAGCTTCCTGCCGATCCTGCTGCTGATCCCGCTCATGAAGGGCCTGCGCGCCCGCTGGATCCTGGCGCTGGCGCTGCTGGTCGTCGTGGGCGGCTTCGGCGCCTGGAAGTTCGGGCTCAAGCCCTACCAGAAGCAGCGGGTCCTGATCTTCCTGGATCCCTCCGCCGACCTGCAGGGCAAGGGCTACCAGGTGAACCAGAGCCGCATCGCCATCGGTTCCGGCGGCCTCATCGGCAAGGGCTTCACCAGTGGCTCGCAGACCCAGCTGAACTTCCTGCCCGTGAAGACCACGGACTTCGCCTTCAGCGTCTGGGCCGAGGAGCGGGGCTTCCTGGG
>JAAXXS010000108.1 GCA_013334395.1 Holophagaceae bacterium
TCCAGGGCAGCAGCAGGTCCTTCGGCATGCCCCAGCCCAGGAAGGCGCCGGACTTGTTCACGGCCACCACCTTCAGGCAGGCGATCTGGCCCCGCTGGCAGAGGGGCTGGCGGGTGGCGGCGACGACCTTTCCCTCGCCATCCTTGGCGACGAAGACGTTCAGCACCTGGCCGGCCACGCAGCCCTTGGGCACCTGGGCCATGGGCAGCAGGATCTCGCCGGTGGCACCCCCATCCAGCAGGGCCCCCTCCGGCGTCAAGCGCAGGATCGACAGGGCATTCAGGATTCCAAGCTCAGCCATCGGACCACCAGAAACAGGGCCTCTCCAGCATAGGGCCAATCCGGGTTCAGCCTCGGGTGCCGCGAGCACCTAGGGCCTGGCGGACCGGAAGTCATCCTGCAGGCGCCAGCCGCCGCCGAGGGCCTTGTAGAGCTGCACCATGGTCAGCAGCCGGGAGAGGCGGGCCTGGGAGAGGGCGTTCTCGGCAGGGAACAGCTGCTGCTGGGCGTCCAGGACTTCCAGGTAGCTGGACAGGCCCGCGGTGTAGCGCAGGGTCGCCAGGCGCACGGCTTCCTTGTTGGCCGCCACGGCCCGCGCCTGCCGCTGCTCGACCTCCGCCAGCTTCGCGTAGGCCGTGAGGGCGGTGGAGACCTCGCCGAAGGCGCTGGTGACCGTAGCCTCGTAGCGGGTCCGGGCCTGCTCCCACTGGGCGATGCGGACTTCCTTCTGGTGCTTCAGGCGCAGGCCCTGCAGCGTGGGCCCCGAGAGCGAGGGCGCGATCGACCAGGCCTTGCTGGGGCCGAAGAGATCCACCACCTGGGGCGCCGGTCCTCCGAAGAGGCCCGTGAGGCTGAGGGTCGGGAGGTAGCTGGCCTGGGCCAGGCCGACCCCGGCGTTGGCCGCGATCAGGTCCTGCTCTGCGGTCTTGATGTCGGGGCGCCGCTCCAGCAGGGCCGAAGGCAGGCCGCCGGGGATGGCGGGCGGCAGGGGCTGGTCCGTCAGGGCGGCGCCCCGGGGGATGGGGCTGGGGTTGCGGCCCACCAGGAAGGAGAGCAGGTTCTCCTGGGCCTGGATCTGCCGCTCGAGGTTCGGGATGAACGCCGAGGCCGAGGCCAGGGCAGCCTCCGCGCGGGCGGTCTCCAGGGCCGAGGCGGTGCCGCCTGTGAGCCGGCGGTTGAAGAGGTCGCGGGTCTCCTGGAAGGTGGCGGTGGTGGCCTTGGCGATCGCCAGCCGGGCGTCCAGCTCCCGCAGCTCGAAGTAGGCCTGGGCCACCTGGGCCACAGCGGAGAGGTAGACACCCCGGCGCTGCTCCTGGGCGCCCAGATACTGGGCCCGGGAGGCCTCATTCAGGCGCCGCACGCGGCCCCAGAGGTCGAGCTCCCAGGACATCGACGCGCGCACATCCCAGATGGCGACGGTCTTGCCGCCGTTGGTGGCGAACTCCGACTGCCGACCCCGCTGCCACTGGGCCCCGGGAGTCACGGAAGGCAGCCACGCGGACTGGTCGATGCCAGCCCGGGCCCGGTATTCCTCCACGCGCCAGACGGCGGTGCGCACGTCGAAGTTGTTCTCCAGGCTCTGGGCGATCAGGGCCTTCAGGGTCTGGTCGCCAAAGACCTCCCACCAGGGCTGGTCCGCGAGGGAGGCCGCCTCGGCCTTGGTCTGGCCGCGGTAGCCCTCCAGGATCGAGAGGCGCGGGCGCTGGTAGTTGGGGCCCAGCGCGCAGCCGGTGGCCAGCAGCAGCGCCAGGAGGGGCAGGGCGAAGGCGCGCATCTAGGCCCCCCCTTCAGTCTCGACGGGCTCGGCGGTGGGCGGTTCCTTGGTGCCCGCCAGCCGCTCCACCACCACGAACAGCACCGGGATCACGAAGATGGCGATGAGCGTGGCACCGAGCATGCCCACGATCACCACGGTGCCCAGGATGCGCCGGGCCACGGCGCCAGAGCCGGACGCGGTCCAGAGCGGCACACAGCCCAGGATGAACGCGAAGCTGGTCATGAGGATGGGCCGCAGGCGGAGCCGGGCGCCCTCCAGCGCCGCATCCACCAGGTCGCGGCCCTTCTCCAGCTCATCCTTGGCGAACTCCACGATGAGGATGGCGTTCTTGGCCGAGAGGCCCACCAGCATGATCAGGCCGATCTGGGCGAAGACCCCGAAGTCGAACTTCCGCAGCCAGAGGCCCAGGAAAGCCCCGAAGATGGCGATGGGCACCGACAGGAGCACCGAGAAGGGCAGGGACCAGCTCTCGTAGAGGGCCGCGAGGATGAGGAACACGAAGACGAGGGAGAGCCCGAACAGCAGGCCCGTGGTGCCCTCGGCCTTCTTCTCCTGGTAGCTGAGGTCGGCCCAGTCGTAGCTCATGTCCTGGGGCAGGACCTCCTTGGCCACCTGCTCGAGGGCCGTCAGCGCCTGGCCCGAGCTGTAGCCCGGGGCCGCGGAGCCCAGCACCTGCGCCGCGCGCATGAGGTTGAAGCGGTTGGTGTACTCGGGCCCCTGGATGCTGCGGGGCGTGACCAGGGCCGAGAGCGGCACCATGGTGCCCTCGGCGTTGCGCACGTGGAAGCGGCCGATGTCGTCGACGCTGCGGCGCTCGTCGCCCTCGGCCTGCAGGTAGACGCGCCACTGGCGGCCGAAGCGGTTGAACTGGTTCAGGTAGAGACCGCCGAGGTAGGCCTGGAGGGTCTGGTAGACATCGCCCACGGCCACCCCCTGCTTCAGCGCCTTGTCCCGGTCCACGTCCGCGAAGATCTGCGGGGTGCCCGTGTTGAAGAGCGAGGTGACGCCGGCCAGCTCCGGGCGCTTGCGGGCCGCGGCCAGGAAGGTCTTGAGGTGCTTGTCCAGGTACTCCGGACTGCCGCCGCTGCGGTCCTGCAGCCACAGAGAGAAGCCGTTGGAGGTGCCGAGGCCGGGAATGGCGCTGGGGAGGAACCCGAAGACATTGGCCTCGGGGATCTCCCGGGCGAGGCGTCCATTGACCCGCTTCAGGATCTCGCCGGCCTCCAGGTGCGGAGCCTTCCGGTCATCCCAGGGGTTCAGGGCCACGTAGCAGAAGCCGAAATAGGGCGCCGACACGCGGTTGAGGAGGCTGAAGCCCTCGATGTTGGTGATGTAGCGCACGCCCTCGGTCTCCGAGAGGATCTTCTCCACCTTCTTGCCCACCTCGTCCGTGCGCTGCAGGCTGGCTGCAGGAGGGAGCTGCATGTTGAGGAAGAAGTAGCCGTTGTCCTCCGTGGGCACGAAGCTGCTGGGCAGGGTCTTGCCGAGCACGCCGTCCAGGAGGGCGAAGGCCAGGAGGATGACCAGCGGGATCGAGGCCTTGCGGATGAGGCGGTGGGACAGGGCCACGTAGCCGTGGGTGGCCCGGTGCAGGTAGTGGTTGAAACCGTCGAAGAAGCGGGCCATGCGGCCGTACATCTGCTCCCGGGGCCTGAGGATGAGCGCGGCCAGCGCCGGCGAGAGGGTCAGGGCGTTGAAGGCCGAGATGAGCACCGAGACGGCGATGGTGACCGCGAACTGCTTGTTGAGGCGGCCCTGGATGCCGCCCAGGAAGGCCACGGGCAGGAACACCGAGGACAGCACCAGCGCGATGCCCACGACCGGACCGGCCACTTCCCGCATGGCCTGGAGCGTGGCCTCCCGCGGCGACATGCCCTGCTCGATGTGGTGCTCGACGGCCTCCACTACCACGATGGCGTCGTCCACCACCAGGCCGATGGCCAGCACCAGGCCGAAGAGGGACAGCGTGTTGATGGAGAAGCCCAGCAGCGGGAACACGGCGAAGGTGCCGATGAGCGACACGGGCACCGCGATCATGGGAATCAGGGTGGCGCGCCAGTTCTGCAGGAAGATGTAGACCACGAAGATCACCAGCAGCATGGCCTCGCCGAGGGTCCAGAGGATCTCCTTGATGCCCTCCCGCACCGGCAGCGTGGTGTCCACGGCCACGGTGGTCTGCAGGTCCGTGGGGAAGCGCAGCTTGAGGTTCTCCAGCTCCTTCTTGACCGCATCTCCAACGGCCAGGGAGTTGGAGCCCGGCGCCTGGAAGATGGCGATGACACAGGCCGGCTGCCGGTTGAAGCGGCTGATCTGCTTGTAGCTCATGGCGCCCAGCTCGATGCGGGCCACGTCGCCCAGGCGGACCACAGACCCGTCGGAGTTGGCGCGCACGACGATGCGGGCGAACTCTTCCGGCGTCTGGAGGCGGCCCTGAGAGCGGACCGTGTAGGTCATCTCCTGGCCCTTGGGGAGGGGCTCGGCCCCGATCTGCCCCGAGGGGTTCACGGAGCTCTGCTGCTGCACGGCCCGGTTGATGTCGGGGACCGTGATGCCCAGCTTGGCCAGCATGTCCGGCTTCACCCAGATCCGCATGGCGTAGTCGCCCGCGCCGAAGATGATCACCTGCCCCACCCCGGGGATGCGGTAGAGCGGATCGATGATGTTGATGGTGGCGTAGTTGGCCAGGAACAGAGAGTCGTAGGTGGACTTGGGCGAGTAGACGGTGATCAGCATCAGCGCCATGCCCGTGGACTTCCGGATCACCATGCCGTTCTGGGTCACGTCCGTCGGCAGGAAGGGCTGGGCCTGGGCCGTGCGGTTCTGGGCGTTGACCTGGTCGAGGCTGACGTCCGTCTGCACGTCGAAGGTGACCGTCTCGCTCATGGTGCCGTCGTTGGCGTTGGTGGACTGCATGTAGAGCATGTTGTCCACGCCGTTGAGCTGCTGCTCCAGGGGCGCGGCCACAGACTGCTCGATGGTCACGGCATCGGCGCCGGTGTAGGTGGTGGTGATCTGGATCTGCGGCGGGACGATCTCCGGGAACTGGGCCACCGGCAGTCCGCGCATGCAGACCAGGCCCGCGATCAGGGTAATTATCGCGATGACCATGGCCACGATGGGGCGGTTGATGAAGAACTTGACCATGCGCTAGCGGCCCGGGGCGGTAGCGGGTGGGGTGGCGGGAACGGGCTTCACCACCTGGCCGGCGCTGACCTTCTGGGTGCCTTCCACCACGACCTTGTCCCCGAGGGAGAGGCCCTTCTCCACCACGACTTGACTACCCAGGCGGGGACCCGTCTGGATAGGGCGGATGTCCACCTTGTTGTCGGCGCCTACCACGGCGACCTGGGAGTTGCCCTGGACCTCCCAGACAGCCCGCTGGGGCACCAGGAGGGCGCCCTTGCGCAGGCCCACGTCCGCGGTGACCTTGGCGAACTGGCCCGGACGCAGGAGGCGCTCGGGATTCGGGAAGAGCCCGGCCAGCATGATGGTGCCGGTCTTCAGGTCCACGTTGCGGTCCGCCATGAAGGGGTCGCCGCGAAAGGGATAGGTTGTGCCATCCGAGAGCACCAAGGTGAGGGTGCCCTTGCCGCCGCCCTTGGTGGCCCACTGGCGGGCCCAGCCCATGTATTCCTGCTCATTGGCGCTGAAGTACACCTTGATCGGGTCCACCGTGGACACCGTGGTCATGACCTTCTGGGGATTCACCAGGTCGCCCACCTGCACCTTGGCGATGCCGGCGATACCGTCAATGGGTGACGTGACGCGGGTCCACTGCAGGCTCAGCTGGGCCCGGTCATGGGCGGCCTTGGAGGCGTCCACGTTGGCCTGGGCCTGACGCAGCGAGGCCCGGGCGTTGTCGAGCTCCTGCTGGGAGATGGCCCGCTCGGCCACCAGGGGGGCGAAGCGCGCCACGTCGAGGCTGGTCTTGTCGAGGGTGGCCTGGTCCCGGGCCAGGGCGGCCTTCGTCTGGACCGCGGCGGCAGCGAGCTGCCGGGCATCGATCTCAAAGAGCACATCGCCCTTGTGCAGGGCCGAACCCTCCCGGTAGATCTGGCGGAGCAGGTAGCCCTCCACCTGGGGGCGGATCTCGGCGTTCACGAAGCCGTCCAGGGTCCCCACCCACTCATGGGTCAGCGGCACGTCCATCTGCACGGTCGGCAGCACGCCCACCTGCAGGGGCGCCGCCGGTGGACGGCTCTTGCCGCCGCAGGCAAGCAGGAGAAACGCCGCGAGGGTCGGCAGGGCCAGAGAAAGACTCCTGAGAGCCTTCCTTTCAGCGATGGGGAGCGCAATGGTTGAGGGCATATTCTCTCCATCCTACCGCCCCGGTTCGATCCCGCTCTAAGCCAATTCCAGAACGGTAAGTATGTTGGCAAAGGCAACCTTTACGGAAAGCGCAGCCGGCGGGTATAACCATCTCCCTAGGCCCGTGGGGGGCTCGGGGCTTCCGCTGCCCTCGGCCGACGGTCTTCCCGCCCACCGCCAGCCGAGAAAGGACCGACCCCATGAACCTGTTCGACCTGCCCACCGAGGCCGAGACTGCCGCCATCGATGCCGCCATCACCACCCGCCAGTCCATGCGGGCCTACCTGCCCACGCCGGTCTCCCGGCACGCCGTGGCTGAGATCCTCCGGGTGGCCTCTCGGGCGCCTTCCGGCACCAACACACAGCCCTGGCAGGTTCACGTCTTAATGGGCGCCGCCCGGCAGCGGGTGTCGGACCGCATCTGCGCCATCTTCGAGGATCCCGCCGAGCTCGCCACGCACACGGACGAATACGACTACTACCCCAAGGAGTGGGTGTCCCCCTACGTCGATCGCCGCCGCAAGATCGGCTGGGACCTCTACCGGCTGCTGGACATCGCCAAGGGCGACAAGGACCGCATCCACCGGCAGCACGCCCGCAACTACCGGTTCTTCGACGCGCCCGTGGGCCTGATCTTCACCATCGACCGGATCATGCAGCAGGGCAGCTGGCTGGACTACGGGATGTTCCTGGAGAACATCATGGTGGCCGCCCGCGCCCGCGGCCTGCACACCTGCCCCCAGGCGGCCTTCACCCAGTTCCACCGGGTGCTCGCGGAGGAGCTGGCCCTGAGGCCCGAGCAGATGGTGGTCTGCGGCATGGCCCTGGGCCACGCGGATCCCACCGCGGTGGAGAACAGCCTGGTCACGGACCGCGTCCCCGTGGAAGAGTTTGCACAGTTCCACGAGGACTGAGGATCCCCTAGCGACGGAAGGTGCTGGCCACCAGGGGCGGGGCGTCCGTCCGTGGGACATGGCAGGAGGTGCAGACGTAGCGCGCTCCCACGAGGGCTTCCCCCTTGACCACAGGGACCCGGCGCAGGTCCACGTAGTGGCTGGCGGGGATCGGCGTAGCCTCGCCTTTCTGCTTGGGCCCTGGGAGCGCATGGCAGTCCACGCAGCCGTTGGCGCTTCGCGTGATGGGGAGGAAGTCCCCCACGGCATGGGGGATCACCGGCGGGTATTCCTTGTTGATGCGCTTCGGCAGGGGCTTCTCACCGGGCGCGGAGGCCTCGTCATGGAACAGGGGCGGCGCGGGCACATCGAAAACCGAAGTGCGGGACAGCCCCAGGGCGCGGTCGGGCACGGGCTTGGCCGGAGGGGCCGCCAGCAGGGGCGTGGCGCAGAGGGTGAGGAGCAGGATGGCGTGGCGCATGGTGGACTCCCCTAGACGACCTTGGTGATGCGGACGGCGCACTTCTTGAAGTCGGTTTCCTTGGAGATGGGGCAGGTGGCATCGAGCGTGACCTTGTTGATGAAGACGCCTTCGTCGAACCAGGGTACGTAGACCAGCCCACGCGGCACCTTGTTCCGGCCGCCCACGGTGACCCGCGCCTGGATCTTGCCCCGCCGGGACTCGATCCAGGCCAGCTCGCCGACCTTCAGGCCGCGCTTCTCTGCATCCTTGGCGTGCATGAACAGCAGGGCCTCGGGCACCGCGGCGTGCAGCTGGGGCACGCGCCGGGTCATGCTGCCGGAGTGCCAGTGTTCCAGAACCCTCCCCGTGCAGAGCCACAGGTCGTAGGTGGCATCCGGCGACTCGGGCGGCTCCTGCCAGGGGCGGAAGAAGATCTTGGCCCGGCCGGGCAGGGCCTTGGCCTCGCCGGGCTTGGGGCCCGCCAGATCGCCGGAGGGCAGCTTCTTCATGGCGGTGCCGTAGAAGTCGATGCCCGAACCCTTCTTGGCGTAGGGATCGTACTGGTCGTTGAAGCGCCACGGAGTCTCCTTGCCCTCCACCACCGGCCACCGCAGGCCCGAGACATCGCGCCGGAAGTAGACATCGAAGGGGGCCAGGTCATGGCCGTGGCCCAGGCCGAAGCGCCGGTATTCCTCGAAAAGGGCCTTCTCAGGGAACCAGTGGATCTTGGCGTGAGTCACCGTGGAGTTCGGCTTGTCGAAGGCCACCGGGTCGGGCCAGGCAAAGGCCTTGGCGGCCTTGGTGGCGAAAAGCACGTCGTAGAGGGTGCTCTCGGGCTTGTGGCCCTGGGCTGCAGCCGCGGCCAGCACATCCGGCAGCTTGCCCTTCGCGTAGCCCGGCGCCTCCAGGCCGGGCACCGGCTGCTCACCCCAGACCT
>JAAXXS010000292.1 GCA_013334395.1 Holophagaceae bacterium
CTGGTCTGCAGCAAGTTCGGCCTGGCGGGGGGGTTTCCGCCCGTCTCCGCGAACCTCATCCGCGTGACTGCGGGGGTCGCGGCGCTGCTGCTCTACTTCGCCGCCACGGGCCGCCTGCGTCCCAGCCTCGCCAGCCTCCGGGACGGCCGGGCCACGGCCTTCATCGGCCTGGGCGCCGTCACGGGTCCGGTGCTGGGCGTGGTGCTCTCCCTCATCGCCATCGCCAAGGCGCCCATGGGCGTGGCGGCCACGCTCATGTCCCTGTCGCCCATCCTGCTGCTGCCCGTGTCCCACTTCGTCTTCAAAGAGAAGGTTGGCGGCCACGCGGTGCTCGGCACCCTGCTGGCCCTGGCTGGGGCTGCGGCCCTGTTCTTCGTCTAGCCCCTCCGGTCTCACTCAGGAGTCCCCATGTCCCTCCGCAAGGATCCCGTCAGCTGGTTCTACCCGGCCATCGAACCCACCAAGGTCCACCGCCTGAAGGTCTCCGAGCTGCACGAGCTCTATGTGGAGGAGAGCGGCAACCCGAACGGCAAGCCCGTGGTGTTCCTCCACGGCGGGCCCGGCGGCGGCACCAGCCCCAAGCACCGCCGCTACTTCGATCCCGAGCGCTACCGCATCATCCTCTTCGACCAGCGCGGCTGCGGCCAGAGCACCCCCTACGCCGAGGTGCGGGAGAACAGCACCTGGGACCTGGTGGCCGACATCGAGCGCATCCGCGAGTTCCTCCGCATCGATCAGTGGATGGTCTTCGGCGGCTCCTGGGGCGCGACCCTCGGCCTCGCCTATGCGGAGACCCACCCGCAGCGCGTCACGGAGCTGATCCTGCGCGGCATCTTCCTGCTGCGCCAGCGGGAGGTGGACTGGCTCTACCAGGAGGGCGCCAGCCGCGTCTTCCCGGACGCCTGGGAGCCCTACCGCGATGCCATCCCCGAAGCCGAGCGCGGCGACTTCCTGCAGGCCTACGCCGCCCGGCTGCTGAGCGACGACCCGACCCTGAACCTGCCTGCTGCCAAGGCCTGGAGCATCTGGGAGGGCGCCACCAGCAAGCTCATCCCCGATCCCGACTTCATCGCCTCCTACGGCGACGAGGCGACCACCCTGGCCTTCGCCCGCATCGAGTGCCACTACTTCCTGAACAAGGGCTGGATGGGCGAGGGCCAGCTGCTGCGCGACGCACCCGCGCTGCAGGCGATTCCCGGCGCCATCATCCAGGGCCGCTACGACATGGTCTGCCCCATCGAGAGCGCCTGGGCCCTCGCCAAGGCCTGGCCCGGGGCCGAGCTGGTCATCGTGCCGGACGCTGGCCACAGCGCCTACGAACCCGGCATCTCCAAGGCACTGGTGGCCGCCACCGACCGCTTCGCCCACCCCGCATCCTGAGCCCGCCGCTCAGCCCTTGGTGCGGTGCTTGAAGTGGTCGTAGACGAACCACGCCACGCCCGCCAAGAGGATCACGCCGATGACGGCGTCCAGCTTGTGGAAGTAGGCACCGAGGGTGTTCCACTTCTCGCCCAGCTTGAAGCCGACCCAGGCCAGGGCCAGGCACCAGGGCAGGCTGCCGGCGAAGGTGTAGATGTGGAAGCGGGTGCGGTCCATGCGGGCGATGCCTGCGGGCAGGGCGATGAAGGTGCGGACCACCGGCAGCAGGCGGCCGATGAAGATGGCCCAGGTGCCAAAGCGGGCAAAGAACCGGTGGGCCTGGTCCAGGTGGCCCGTGTGCAGCCAGATGTAGCGGCCGTACTTCTCCACGGCGCGCCGTCCGCCCCAGGCGCCGATCTCGTAGGCGGGGATGCTGCCCAGGTTGCAGCCCAGGGCCCCGAAGATGCCCGCGATCCAGATCTGGGCCACAGGATCGCCCGCGCCGAGGCCGAAGAAGGTGAGCTGCCCCTTGAAGGCGAGGTATCCGGCGAACGGCATGATGACCTCGCTGGGCAGGGGGATGCAGGCGCTCTCGATGGCCATGAGCAGCATGACGCCCAGGGGGCCCATGGCGGCCATGACGGCTACCATCCAGGCGACGATGGGGGCGAGGAGCTTCTGCAGCATGGAGGATCCTAAAAGGACGAGTCTACCGGGGGAGTAGACTGTTGGGATGAGTGAGGATCTCGTCCGCAATCGCAAGGCCTTCCACGACTACCACGTCCTCGACACGTGGGAGGCGGGGATCGCCCTCCATGGCACCGAGGTGAAGTCCCTCCGCGCGGGCCTGGGGCAGCTCCAGGACGCCTATGTGGACACCGCCAATGGGGAGCTCTGGCTCAAGCAGGCCCACATCTCGCCCTACAAGTTCGGCACCGACGCCAACCACGACCCCCTGCGGCCCCGGAAGCTGCTGCTGCACAAGGCCGAGATCGTCAAGATCACCGCCAAGGTGGTGCGCAAGGGCC
>JAAXXS010000109.1 GCA_013334395.1 Holophagaceae bacterium
CGGCCTGGTTTCCCTGGAGCCTGCCGAGCTGCCCCTGGTGCCGGGCCCGGGCGCCAGCCTCCGGTGGCGCTACCCGCGGGCCCGCACCGCCCCTGTCACCGTGGCCTGGGATCCGCAGGAGACCGTGCCCTTGGAGCCTCGGCTCGCGCCCCGCCGCCTGGACCTGCTCACCCAGCTCGAGCCGGAACACGACGCCGCCCGCCGGGCCAGCCTGCGCCTCGCGCCGGGCATCCTGCCCACGCCGCAGCTGGCCGAGGAACTCACCTCGGCCCTGCGACGCTTCCGCTACACCCTGGAGAACCCCGCCGGGCAGGCCGCCAATCCCATGGAGGACTTTCTTGAGCGCAGCCAGGCCGGCCACTGCGAATACTTTGCCTCGGCCCTGGCGCTGATGCTGCGGGCCCGGGGGGTGCCTGCCCGGGTCGTCGGCGGCTACCGGCTGGGACCCTGGATCCCAGAGGGGGGCTACTTCCGCGTGAGCCAGAATGAGGCCCACAGCTGGGTGGAATACTGGCACGAGGGCCGGTGGTACACGGTCGATCCGACCCCGGCGGGAGCCGCCGCCTCTGCGAGAGGAGTCCAGGGCTTTGGCCCCCTGGAGCGCTGGGTGGATGCGCTCCGGTACCGCTGGGAGCGCTACGTGGTGCGCTTCTCGGACCAGGACCAGCAGAGCGGTCTGGCCTGGCTTCAGGCACGCGCCCAGAGCTGGGAGTGGCACTGGCGGGCCCCCTCCCGACCCCTGCTCGGGGCCCTGGGCCTCGCGGCCCTCGTCTGGCTGCTCTGGCGCACCCGCGCCCGCTGGAGGCCGGTCCCGGAAGGACCTGGGCGCATCCGGGCGCTGGCCCCCTTGCTGGCGCGCACCCGACGCCACGCAGCGCCCGTGGCTGGCGAGACGGCCCGGGCCTGGCTGCTGCGCCTGGGCGAGCTGCGCCCGGAACGCCAGCAGGCCCTCGCCGCCCTGGCGGAGGCCGTGGACGCCGAGGCCTATGGCAGCGGCAGTCGTGCGGCCGCTGCCCAGGCGCAGGCCGAGGCCCGCGCCTGGCGCGGCTGGAAGCCTACTTCTCCGTGAACTTCTCGAAGGCCTTCATGAACTCCATGGGCAGCGGGAAGACGATGGTGCTGTTCTTCTCCACGGCGATCTCGGTGAGGGTCTGCAGGTAGCGCATCTGGATGGCGACGGGGTTCTGGCTGATCTTGTTGGCCGCCTCCAGCAGCTGCTGGCTGGCCATGAGCTCGCCCTCGGCGGCGATGATCTTGGCCCGCTTCTCCCGCTCCGCCTCGGCCTGCTTGCCCATGGCGCGCTGGATCTGCTCGGGCAGGTCCACGCTCTTGAGCTCGACGCTGCTCACCTCGACGCCCCAGGGCTCCGTGGAGCGGTCGATGATCTCCCGCAGGCGGGCGCTGAGCTTCTCCCGGTCCGCCAGCAGCTCGTCGAGGCTGACCTCGCCCAGGATGGAGCGCAGCGTGGTCTGGGCGATCTGGCTGGTGGCGTAGTAGTAGTTCTCCACGCCGATGATGGCCTGCTTGGGGTCCAGCACCCGGGAGTAGACCACGGCGCTGACCTTCAGGCTGACGTTGTCGCGGGTGATGACGTCCTGGCTCGGCACCTCCAGCACGCCTGTGCGGAGGCTGACGGTGACGGCGGTCTGGAAGGGGCGGAACACGAAGCAGAGGCCCGGCCCCTTGGGGTCCTTGTCCACCTTGCCCAGGGTGAAGACGACCAGGCGCTCGTACTCGTTCACCACCTTGAGGCAGCTGAACAGGTAGATCACGACGAAGAGCGCGGCGGGAGCGAAACAGCCGAGGGAAGCGAGGATGCCGTCCATGAAGGACCTCCGGGGAGAGACGGCCCCAGTCTACGCCTGTCGGGAATTCCCCAGGGCGGGAACTGCCGCCCTCTAGGCTTTGACGAAGGGATTCGAGCGGGCCTCTTCGCCAATGGTGGTGGCGGGCCCGTGGCCGGGGATGACCAGGGTCTCGCCCTCCAGCACGTACAGCTCCCGGCGGATGCTCTGCTCCAGCAGGTCCCAGCTGCCGCCCCAGAGGTCCGTGCGACCCACGCCGCCGCGGAAGAGTGTGTCCCCCGCCAGCAGCACCTGGCCCTTTTCGAAGGCGCCGTGGAAGCAGCAGGAGCCCGGCGTGTGGCCCGGCGTGTGCAGTGTCGACAGATCCAGGTGCTGGTCGCCGGCGTTCAGTGCCACGACCTCGGGCTGCGGGATGGCGGGCATGCCGAACATCCCGGTCTGCTGGGGCAGGGCCTCGATGAGGAAGCCGTCATCGCTGTGCAGGTGGGCGGGGCACTGCCAGAGGTCCTGCAGTTCCCGCGTGGCGCCCACATGGTCGAAGTGGGCATGGGTGTGCAGCAGGGCCGTGACCCGGAAACCCAGGGTCTCCACCCGCTTGCGGATCTTGGCCGCATCGCCGCCGGGATCCACCACCACACCGAGACCCGTGGCGGGTTCCCAGAGCAGGGAGCAGTTGCAGCCCAGGGGGCCCACGGGGAAGGATTCGAGGCGCAGCATCCCACCAGCCTAAATCATCTTGCTAAGGTAGGGCGTGGCTACGATCCGCACCAACCTGGAGAAATCCCCCTTCCTGAAGCGGAAGCTGGGGGACCTGCCCCAGCGACCCGGCTGCTACCTCTACCGGGACGAGGGTGGGAACCTGCTCTACGTGGGCAAGGCGAAGGTCCTGCGGAACCGCGTGAAGTCCTACTTCCAGAACAAGTCGCTGGATGCCAAGACCCGGCGCCTCGTGGCGCGCATCTGGGACATCGAGCTCATCGTCTGCGAGACGGAGCTGGAAGCCCTGGTCCTCGAGAACAACCTCATCAAGGAGCACTTCCCGCCCTTCAACATCCTGCTGCGGGATGACAAGAGCTACCCCTACGTGAAGCTCACCTGGAAGGAGGCCTTTCCCAAGGTCTACGTCACCCGCAAGCTGCGCAAGGACGGCAGCCTCTACTTCGGGCCCTTCTTCCCCGCCAGCACCGCTTACCGCACGGCAGAGCTGGTCACCCGCTTCTTCCAGATCCGCGACTGCGACATCGAGATCGACGGCAAGCGGGGCCGGGCCTGCCTGAAATACCAGCTGCACCGCTGCACCGCGCCCTGCATCGCCGCCGTGAGCCAGGAGGCCTACCGCGAGCAGGCCCGGGAGGCCCGTCTCTTCCTCGAGGGCAAGCGCGAGGAGCTGAAGGCCCGGCTGGAGGCGGCCATGTGGAAGGCCGCCGAGGCCGCCGCCTTCGAGCAGGCGGCCCAGCACCGGGACGCGCTGCAGCAGGTGGACGCCTGGTTCACGCGGCAGAAGGCCGCCAGCGCCGACCTCGACGACACGGACATCTTCGGCAGCGCCGTCCTGGATGGCCAGGGCTGCGTGCACCGGCTGCTCATGCGCGAGGGCCGCATGGTGGGCCGCCAGGAGTATCTGCTGGATGACGTGGAGACCTTCGATGCCAAGGTGCTGGCCGGCGTGCTGCAGCGGGTCTACAGCGCCGACGCGCCCCCGGCCCGGATCCTCGCCGAGGTGGACCCCGAGGAATCCGAGCTGCTGCGCGAGTGGCTCTCGGGGCTGCGGGGCACCAAGGTCCGCATCCACGTGCCCCAGAAGGGCGAGAAGGTAGACCTGCTGAGCATGGCCCAGGAGAACGCCCGCCTGGCGCTGGAGCGCAAGTTCGAGCCGGCCCGCCTCAACGAGGCCGTGCTGGAGGGACTGCAGGCCTTCCTGGGCCTGAGCCACCTGCCCCGCCGCCTGGAGTGCTTCGACATCAGCCACGGCCAGGGCCGCGAGGTGGTGGCCAGCTGTGTGGTGTTCAGCGACGGCAGCCCCGACAAGGCCCGCTACCGGCGCTTCAAGATGACCAACGAGCAGAACGATGACTTCGCCAACATGCAGGAGGCCGTGACCCGCCGCTACAAGCGCATGAGAGACGAAGGCCAGGACTTCCCGGACCTGGTCCTCATCGATGGCGGCCTGGGCCAGCTGCACGCCGCCGAGGCCGCGCTGAAGGAGCTGGGCCTGGAGCAGCTGGAGCTGGCCAGTCTCGCCAAGAAGGAGGAGCTGGTCTTCCGGCCCGGCGCCACCACCCCGCTCAAGATCCCCAAGTCCTCGCCGGTGCTGCAGCTGCTGCAGCGCATCCGGGACGAGGCCCACCGCTTCGCCATCACCTACCACCGGGCCCTGCGCGCCAAGCGGACGCTGCAGACGGAGCTGACCCAGATTCCCGGCGTCGGCCCCGCCACGGCCAAGAAGCTGCTGCTGGCGTTCGGCAGCGTCAGCCAGGTGCGCGAGGCGGAGGAAGCCACTCTGGTCGCCGCCGTGGGTCCGGCCGCCACAGCCAAGGTGCTCGCCTGGCGAACGACCACTTAAGCACTACTTCCGGGCCTGCTCCAGCTTGTCGAGCTCGGCCCGGGCGGCCATGCTGCCCTGCTCCGCGGCCTTCCGATACCAGGCGAGGCCCTTCACCGGATCCCGGGGCACATCCAGGCCGTTGTAGTACATGGCTCCCAGCATCCGCATGGCATTGACGTCTCCGCCGGCGGCCCGGTCGATGTAGGCCTGGACCGAAGCCGAGACGGCTTCTCCGGCGTGGGGCACCACCACCGCGGGCCGGGGCGAGGGCAACGATGCGGAGGGCGGGGGTACCGGCAGCCGGGAGAGGACCAAGTAGACAACGGCTCCCAGCACGATCAGCCCGGCGAGTGCGGCGGGAAGCTTCCAGGGGATGGGGCGCGGCTTCGGCAGGGGCGGGGGCGGTTGCGTCCAGGTCTGCACCAGAACCGGCGGGACGCCCGGGTTCAGGATGGGGGGGTCCGGGGACGGCTCGGCATCCGCCTCCATGAGCGGCAGCACCAGCTTCACAGTCGCCTCAGCCGGCAGCGCCAGCCGCTGGGTGCTGGCAGGGTCCGCAGGCTCCCCGACAGTCAGCTGCTGGGTGGCCTCGGCCGAGGGGGCCAGGGGTTCCCCGATCCTGAGGCGCAGGGTGGCGTCCATGGCGGGATCGGGCTGCTCGGGATCACGCATGGGCCCTCCAAGGCACAGAAAAGCCAAGCATACCTCGCGCCCTCAACCTTCCAAGGCCTTCCGCCACCGGCCTTCGCGCGGGACCAGGGCCAGGAATAGGGCCGGGGTGAGCAGGATGAAGCTCCAGGCGTGCCGACCGGCCTGGCTACCCACCTGGCTCCAGTAGGCGAGGCCGCAGAGGCTGCTCAGGTCGAGCACGGCCGCATAGAGGAGGCACTCCCGGAGGAGCACCAGGGGACGCTGGGCTTCGGCCAGGGCCGAGAACCCCCGCAGCACCTGCCCGCTGCGCCAGAGCACCCAGGCCGCCGACAGGAAGACCAACCCGGTGAAGAGGTAGCCGATCTGCTGGTGGATCCCCTCCGGCGGCTCGGTGCCCGGCGGGATCACGCCTGCCAGGAGCAGTACTGCGATCACGCCAGGGGTTCCGCCACAGAGCGCGAGGCCCAGACCGTAGGCCCGCCGGTGGGCCGTGCGGAGGGGATCGGCGGCGCTGCTCACGCGGCCTCGGCGGCCTTGACCCGGATCTCGCCGAAGGTCTCGCCCTGCACCAGGGAGATGCGGCCCGTGCGCACCAGCTCGAGCAGGGCCAGGAACGTGAGGACCAGCTCTTCCCGGGTGCGGGCCTGGCCCAGCAGGCCCTGGAAGGGCTTCCAGAGCCCGTCCTGGAGGTCGCGGAGCACCTCGGCCACGCGCTGCTCCAGCGACTTGGGCTGGGTGCGCACCTCCACCGGGGGCGGCGGCAGCAGGTTCTTCAGGGCTTCCCGGTAGGCGCCCAGCAGGTCGAAGAGGGTGGCCTTGATCGGCTCTTCCTCCACCCGCTTGTGGTCCTCCAGGTCGATGCCCGGGGCGAAGGCGATCTTCTGCCAGACGGATTCCCGCTCGGAGAGCACCTGGGCCGCAGCCTTGACCTGCTGGTAGTCCAGGAGCCGCTGCACCAGGGACTCGCGGGGGTCCTCCTCGCCGCAGGCCTCGGGCGGCCGGGGCAGCATGAGGCGGGACTTGATCTGCAGCAGCTGGGCGGCCATGGCCACGTATTCGGCGGCGACCTCGAGGTTGAGCTCCTCCATGACCTGGAGGTAGTCCATGTACTGCTGGGTGACCTCGGCCATGGGCAGGTTCAGGAGGTCCAGCTTCTGTTCCTGGATGAGGTAGAGCAGCAGGTCCAGGGGCCCGTCAAAGGTCGCCAGATGCAGGGCCAGGCCACGGAACTTGGTCTCGAACCCCTTCGGGGGCTCGAACACGGTCGGGGCCGAGACAGCAGGCACCAGCTCAGCGGGGATCGCGGGGACTTCCTGGGGGGCGTCGGACATGTCCCCATTCTACCCGGGGCCTCCCCGGCGGCTGAAAAGGGAAATCCGTCACACCTGGGGGCCTGCCAAGTGTGCAGGCGTGACCCTGCCCAGACCCCCAGGCACAATGGACGGCTATGGTCAGACCACCAGTCCTCCCCGGCGCCCGTCCCGATTGGCTCAAGATCCGCCTCCCGGACCCGGAGGGGGTGGCCGAGGTCGAGAGCCTGATGCGCGAGCAGAAGCTGGTCACGGTCTGCGAGGAGGCCCGCTGCCCGAACCTGCACGAGTGCTGGGGGGTCCATCGCACCGCCACCTTCATGCTCATGGGGGCGATCTGCACCCGGCACTGCGGCTTCTGCAATGTCGGCAAGGGCCGGCCCGAAGAGCTGGACGGCGGGGAGCCCCAGCGGGTGGCCGAGGCCGTCGCCCGCCTGGCCCTGAAGTTCGCCGTGGTGACCTCCGTGAACCGCGACGACCTGCCCGATGGGGGCTCCGTGCACTTCGCGGAGACCATCCGCTGGATCAGGTCCCTGTCCCCCCGGTGCGGCGTGGAAGTGCTCATCCCGGACTTCGGCGGCAGCGCCACGGCCCTCCTCACGGTGCTGGAGGCCCGGCCGGACGTGCTGAACCACAACGTCGAGACGGTGCCCCACCTCTACCGGCGGGTGCGGCCCGACGCGGACTACGCCCAGAGCCAGGAGGTGCTGCAGCGCACCGCCGACTGGCGCGACGAGAACGCCCCCGCCATGCGGGTGAAGAGCGGCATCATGGTGGGCCTGGGCGAGACCCCGGAGCAGGTGCTGGAGCTCATGGCCGACTGGCGCGACAGCCGGGTGGACATCGCCACCCTCGGCCAGTACCTTCCGCCCTCAGAGCTGCACTTGCCGCTGGAGCGCTTCGTGGAGCCGGCCGAGTTCGAGATGTACCGGATCAAGGGCCTGGAGATGGGCTTCCAGCGGGTGGAGTCCGCCCCCCTGGTGCGCTCCAGCTATCACGCAGGCGAAGGGTTCGAAGCCTGAGCTTCGAACCCTTCGCGTCTGCCATCGCCGATCAGTCTAGGCGTTGAGGTTCAGGAACTTTTGCTGGAAGGCCGCCCAGTCCAGGTTGCCGTTGGCCAGGGGGCCGTTCTCGGCCCGCAGGAGGGCGATCTCGTCCTGGTACCAGTCGATGACGGGCTTGCCAATCTTCAGGGTGCCCAGCTCCGTAGCGAGGTCGGTGGGGGTCATCAGGCACACCCAGCCGCGGTCATAGGGGCTCGCGATGAGCTCGCCCGGATCCGACTTCAGGCCGACGTTGTCGTGCTCCACCTTGCCGGACATCGGCGAGGCCACATTGACGCTGCCCAGCTTGCCCTTGAGCGTGAAGAGGACGTCACCCTGCCGAACAGTCTTGCCCCGCTCGGGCAGGACCACTTCCTTCACCTCGCCGAGGGCCTTGCGCATGAAGTCATCGATGCCGACCCGGATCTGACCTTCGGGCTCGAGGCGTACCCAGGCGTGGCCAGGGGAGAGGAAGGCACCACCGGGCACGCAGAACTCCGCGGCGGGAATGACTTCGGCCATCTCCGGGGTCACCACGCGGACGCTGGGCCGCTGGGCGGCGGCGATGCGGGCCTGGCGCTTGATCAGCAGGTTCTTGGCGAACTCGCCCAGCTCATCGGCGGTGAAGGGCTTCTGGACATACTCGCAGGCGCCCTGCTGGAGGGTCTGGACGGCGGTCTCGATGCTGCCGTAGCCGGTGACGACAACCACGTCCACGTCAGGCCGCAGGTGCTTCACGGCCTTCACCACTTCCACGCCATCCATGTCGGGCATCTTGAGGTCGGTGAAGACGAAGTCGTAGTCGTTGCGCTGCACCAGGCCCAGGGCCTCGGGGCCGTGCTCCACGGTATCGACGCTGAAGCCTTCCAGCACCAGGATGCGGCGGAAGGAGTCCAGCACCACGCCCTCGTCGTCCACGGCGAGGATGCGGGCCTTGGGGTTCGGCACCTCGACCCGCTTCAGGCTCTTGGCCTCGT
>JAAXXS010000293.1 GCA_013334395.1 Holophagaceae bacterium
CCGCGCTGGAGAAGCCCGGGGCCTGCATGGCGGCCTCGCGCAGGAAGGGCTCGCTGCCCTTGAAGTCCCCCTTCAGGAAGAGGGACTTCCCGCTGGCGTAGGCGGAGAAGACCCCGGGCGGAATAGGCTGGCTGCGGTTGGCGCTGGACCGCAAGGGGTCCACCTTCCGCAGCAGGTCGTGAGCGGCGGGATCCACCAGGGCATAGGGGGCGAAGGTGCCCTGCCGAGGGGCCTTCACGACGCCCGAGGCCCGCGCCCGGCCAGCCTGGTCCACCAGCTCGTAGGTGAGCAGGTGGGCGGGACCCGCGGGATCCTGGCTCAGGGTGCCCCGCAGCAGGAGGCGGACCCCCAGGGCCTGGGCGATCCGCGACTGCCCAGCGGGTTCCTGGGCCTCAGCGGGGTTCAGCCGGAAGCCGGCGATGACCCGGCTGACGGCCTCGGACTCCACCACGGCCAGGCGATGGGACCTCTGCAGGGCGTTGGCGAGCAGCTCGGTCATGCCGACGCTCACCATGGCATCCAGGGCGGCGTCCCCGGTGAGGTTGCGGATGGGCATGACCGCCATGCGGGGCGCATGCTCCTGTCCCAGGTCCGCGATGATGCTGCGACCGAAGAGGTAGTAACCGGGTCCGGCGATGAGGAGGAGGGCGGCCAGGCTGCCGGCGGCCCACCAGATGGGGGGGGTGCGGGTCAGGTGACGGGACAGGACCGCCGCCACCTCCTTCGCGCTGGGGCGTTTCTGGGCATCCTTCCGGAGCATGGCGCGCAGCAGCGCCGCGATCTTCCGGGGGAGCTTGCGGCCCCGCAGGGTCTTGGCCCGGCCGTCGATGGTGGCCACCATCCGGGCCTGTCCTTCCCCCGGAAAGGGGTGATCCCCCAGCAGCAGCTCCCAGGCCACGACGCCCATGGAGAAGACGTCGCTGGGTGGCCCGACCCGCCGCCCCCGCATCTGCTCCGGCGAGGCGTAAGTGGGGCTGCCCATGAATGTGCCCACCTCGGTGAGCTCTCCCCAGGGCGGCGGCGAGGGCAGCGAAGAAGAGCCCGGGTTGGTCAGCGCCTCATCCAGCGGGAGATTGATCGCTCCCACCGTCTGCCCGGCGGCCGCGGCAGCCTTGAGCGCCCGCAGGTTGGGGGCGGGCCCGGTCGCCAGCTGGGCGCCGGAGTTGCTCTCGTCCACCAGCCGCGCCAGGCCGAAGTCCAGCACCTTCACCTGGCCCGAGGCGTCAAGCATGACGTTGCTGGGTTTCAGATCCCGGTGGACGATGCCCTTGGCGTGGGCGGCGTCCAGGGCATGGGCCATCGACCGCAGGGCCTGCAGTTTCTGGCGCAGGTCCATGCGGGGGGCCGCGGCCAGGAGCGTCTCGCCTTCGATGAACTCCATGGCGATGAAGGCGCTGTCGCGCGCCTCCACCCAGTCGTGGACCTGGCAGACGTTGCCATGGTTGAGCTGGGCCAGGGCCATGGCCTCCCGGCGGAAGCGGCCGGTGGAGGCCACCTGCCCGTCGTGCCCCAGGCGGATGGCTTTGAGGGCGACTTTTCGCTCCAGCACGGGATCCCAGGCCAGGTAGACCGCGCCCATGCCGCCCTGGCCCAGGAGATTCCGGACCTGGAAGCGGCCGACTTCGGTGCCCGGCGCAAGCCGCAGCAGGTCGGGCGACCGGGGCGTCGTGGCGTCAGAGGGCTCGGAGTCAAAGGGGTGCATGGTGCTGCCTGGCAAGGGGCTCATGACATCGGGGGCGGGGGGACTTCGGGGCGCAGCGGGGTCAGGCTTAACGCGTGCCCTGGCTCTGGGCAGCCTCGATGAGCTCCTTGATGCGGCGGGCATCGGCCTTGGCATGACCGTGGCTGGTGAGGGGATCACTGCCGCCGGTGCTCTCCACCAGGATGTCCGACCACAGCAGGCCCGTGTCGATGCGGACACTGGCCACCTTGGACAGATGGATGCTGATCTCGTTCACCGTGAACCAGGACCGCTTGCGGCGCACCACGGCCGCGTCGGTCACCTCGATGACTGTGGCGAAGAGGTGGTTCCCCTGGGTCCAGCGGCTGGCCTGAAACGTTTCAATGGCCATCAGAGCGCGGACTTGGCCGCGTCGGCCACAGCCTGGGGCGTGATCCCGTAAGCAGCCAGCAGCTGGTCGGGCTTGCCGCTCTGGCCGAACTGGTCCTGCACGCCCACGCGGCGGACCGGCATGGGATGGGTGGCGGAGAGCACCTCGGCGACGATGCCCCCGAGGCCGCCATGAGCCTGGTGTTCTTCGCAGGTGACCACGGCGCGGTGGGTGCGGGCCAGGGCCACCAGCGTGTCCTGGTCGAAGGGCTTGAGGGTAGGCGTGTGGAGCACGGTGGCCTCG
>JAAXXS010000294.1 GCA_013334395.1 Holophagaceae bacterium
GGGGCGGCGTCCCCGCGCGGAGGATCGAGCGCCACGAGATGGACCACATCAAGGCTGAGATCAGGGGACTGTCCGAGACCACGGGGTGACGCCATCCCTGCGGTTCAGGGAAGGAAGGGTCATTAACCTACCACCAAGATCCCATTTCGGGTGGCCAGCGCGCGGGGTGGGATCAAAGGACCACCGCCAAGACGCCAAGGACGCCAAGCGGCGCCGACACATCCTGCACAGCAGGTGGCCGCCCATTGATGTCGCAGACCTGGTGGCCTCGCACGCAGGGCCATGCATTTCTTGGCGATCTTGGCGCCTTGGCGGTGATCCTTATTCTCATTGAACTAGAAACAGGCAGCCTCACCTTGGCCCCCTGCGTCAGGATCACTAGTCAATCCCGGCCTATCCCGGGACAATGGAGGTTTCCCCCTGGGGTACGCCCCCTTCCTTTGCGGTTGATGCCATGCGCCTACCTGCCTTCCTGACCTTCCCGCTCCTCACGGTGGCCCTGCTGGCCCAGGCGCCGGCCCTGTCGCTGGGCGACCGGGTGAAGGCGGAACGGCCCGTGGTCGAGAAGCTGCTGGCCAGCTTCGACTACCCCGAGGCCAAGACCCGGGCCGAAGCCCTGCTGCCCGCGACCCGCCCGACCTTCAACAAGACCGATAACACCACCCTGATCCAGAGCTGCTCGACGTTCCTGGACTCGGCGGAGGCCTATCGGCTGGCCACGGAAGCTGCGGACTCGGCCGGGGCCTGGGAGAAGGCCCTCGACTACGCCAAGGCCGCCCAGGGACTGGCCGTGGAGTGCTATGCAGGCCTGAAGGATCCCTTCGCCAACATGGTCGCCTACTACGTCCAGGCGGGCGTCCGCGCCAAGCAGGTGCTGGAGGAGAACGACGCCCGCATCAAGGAGCTGAAAGCCAAGACCAACCTCGATCCCGGCGAGCGCCAGGAGCTGGATCTGGCCCTCAGCGTCGAGAAGGAAGTCATCGATAGCGCCAAGTGGGTGAAGTTCTTCCAGACCTACCTGGATGTCAGCAAGCGCGAGAGCACGGCCTACGACCCCCTGGTCAAGGTCATGGAGGAAAAGCTCAAGGGCGAGACCAATCAGGTGGCCGAGTACAAGGCCGGTAACGGTGAGGTGATCAAGTGGGTGGAAGCGGTCATCTCGACCCCCGCCTACCTGGAAGCCCAGGGCGACAAGGCGGGCCGGGCCCGCTGGCTCTATCGGCTGGCCGTGCTTGATCCCGAGAGCAAGAAGGTCCAGCACCAGCTCGACATCCTGCACGGCAGGGCCGTGGCCGCCCCGGCCAAGCCCGCCAAGAAAGGAAAGAAGGGCTGAGAAGGTTGTAACCTCAGGGCATGGCCCGACGCTCCGCCCCCCGCATCCCCAACCGCGCGCCCTCGCGCACCCCTGATCGGCGGGAGCCGCCGCGGCCAGCAAAGCCATCGACCTCGGGCCTGCGCCTCTACGAGACCTTCGAGGCCACATTCCTGGGCCACCCTGAGGGGGCTGGCGGCTTCCTGCGGGTCACCGGGGCGCCCAAGGGCCCCGGGCGCGACGTGCTGGTGGACTGGCGGGACGCCCACGGCGCCATCCACGGCGACCGGGTCGTGGCCGAGGTCACCGGCGAGGGCTGGGACGGCCGGCCCAAGGCGCGGGTGACCGAGATCAAGGCCCGGGGGGAAGTGCCCCTGCCCGGCACCCTGCAGCAGCAGCCCTGGGGCTGGCGCGTGGTGCCCCTGGAGCCGCGGCTGTCCCAGATCATCACGGTGCCGCCCACAGACCTGGCCGAGGATGGCGAGCTGGTCAGCGTGCGCCTGGACCCGGACCCGGAAGCCAAGCAGCTGCGGGGCACCGTGGTGGCGCGCCTCGGCAAGAAGACCGACCTGAAGATCGAGAACCGGCTGACCGCGGCCCTGTTCAACCTGCGCACCACCTTCCCGGACGCGGTGATGCAGGAGCTGGCCCCCTTCCCGACCTCGATCCCAGAGGCCTGGGTGCAGGGGCGGGAGGCCGCAGCAGGAGCGGAGGGCCACCGAACCGAAGGTTCGGCCCCTGCGGCGCGGCCAAGGGACTGGCCGCGTGAAGACCTGCGCGAGACCCTCACCTGCACCGTGGATCCCCCCACGGCCAAGGACTTCGACGACGCCATCAGCCTGGAGATCCTGCCGCCTTCCGAAGGTGGCGGCTGGCTGCTGGGCGTCCACATCGCGGACGTGAGCCACTACGTCGCCGAGGGCGGCCCCCTGGACGAGGAAGCCCGCCTGCGCGGCACCTCGGTGTATTTCCCGGACGAAGCCATTCCCATGATCCCGGAGCGCCTCAGCGGCGACCTGTGCAGCCTGCGGGAAGGCGTGGACCGGCTCACCATGACCGCCTGGAT
>JAAXXS010000110.1 GCA_013334395.1 Holophagaceae bacterium
GGCCAAGGCGCTGCTGGAGGCCTGGCGCTTGCGGAACTGGACCGGTGGCCTGGCCGGCAGCCTGGAACTTACCCTGGCCTGGCAGCCGTGAAGTCCTGGCGCCGTCTCCGGAAGGGGGTACCTTCGGAGGCATGCTGAGGCACTTGGGAGTGGCCATGGTGCTGTCCCTGGGAGGAAGCCCCTCTCATCCTCCGCCGGCTCCCCCGGCGGAGGAGCCGGTCTTCGAGGCCGCCCGGGCCCGCATGGTGCGCGACCAGCTGGTGAGCCGGGGCATCCGCGACGCCCGGGTGCTGGCAGCCCTGGGCAGGGTGCCCCGCCAGGAGTTCCTGCCCAAGCCGTTGTGGGCCGAGGCCTACGAGGACGGGCCCCTGCCCATCGGCCACGGTCAGACCATCTCCCAGCCCTACGTGGTGGCGTTCATGACCGAGGCCCTGGTGCTGCGGCCCCGGGACCGCGTGCTCGAGATCGGCACAGGCTCGGGCTACCAGGCGGCGGTGCTGGCCTGGCTGGTGGCCGAGATCTACAGCGTCGAGCTGCTGGAGCCCCTGGCCCGCCGGGCGGAGGCAACGCTGCAGCGCCTGGGCTATGCGAACGTGAAGGTTCGTGCCGGAGACGGCTACCTGGGCTGGCCCGAGGCGGCGCCCTTCGACGCCATCATCGTCACCTGCGCCCCGGACCAGGTGCCGGAGGCCCTGGTGGACCAGCTCAAGGTGGGGGGCCGCATGATCGTGCCCGTGGGCTCCCAGGGGGCCGCCCAGGAGCTGGTGCTGCTCCGGAAGCAGCCCGGGCGCCTGGAGCGGCAGGCTGTTCTGCCCGTGCGCTTCGTGCCGATGGTGAAGAGTGGGGGCTAGGCACGCCTCGGGCGATTCTCCGCCTGTCGCAGGCTCCCCCGGGGCCTCCTCGGAGGTCCGAATCCTCTCGACCGTGCCCCGTAGCTGGCGCCGCCCCACCAGGGCGGGATTCGAACGCACCCGGCTGCGCCGTGTGCCGGTCTCGCTACGGGGCGACATCAAGTCGCCCCTTCACGATCCCACTCGGAGGTTCGAATCCTCTCGAGACGACAGGTCAAAACACCAGAAGAGCCCTCGTTGAGGGCCCTTCTGGTGTTTTGGTCGGCGCGAGAGGATTCGAACCTCCGACCCCTACCACCCCAAGGTAGTGCGCTACCAGGCTGCGCCACGCGCCGTGAATCATTGACTCTAGTCCTGGTGGGCGCTGGGGTCAAGGAGTGATGCGGGGAGAGGGACCTCCGCTCGGAGGGCTTGCCGTCGGAAACGTCGCAGTGGGCCTGGCATGCGGCGCTGCTGGGTTCGTTCGAAGCCATCCCAGTCAGCTTGGCGACAACCGGGAAGAGACGCAGGCTTGCGGGCGACTGTCGTGCTCCGCCGCAACCCGACCGGCACCCGGCCCTGGCCCGGCGATCGGTTTCGTCCTCCCCGTAGGCCAGTGCCGTTAACTTAATAATTAATATCGAATTATCCCAAATTGAATCGTCATGTTGGCTGGTTTTTCGGGCAACATGGTCTCACTTTTCTTTTTGGTTCCCGCCGTTCCCTTCGCACCTATTGGATGAGGTCTCCATGGGCTCTTCGCGCCGTGCCATCTCCCTCTTTGCCACGCTGGTGATCGCAGCGCCGCTGAAGCCCCAGGTGCCGCCCCAGGTGCTCCAGGCCCTCAAGCCGGTGGTCACCAAGCTGGGGGAGGCGCTCCTCAAGCCGAAGATGCAGGTGGAGAGCTTCACCCTGGGCGGCTTCAAGGCCACCGCCGTCGCGCCTGATGGCGATGCCACGCCGGAGAAGTTCAGTGGCAGCGCCCTCTTCGCCCTGCCTCTGCCCCTGGGCCCCCAGAAGCTCGACTTCAAGAACCTTGTCCTGAAAGGGGCCTTCGCGGAGGGCAGCCTGGAGGCGGCCCTCAAGGACTTCTCGGCGGTGCACCAGGGCTGGACCTATCAACTCACCAAGGTCGTGCTGTCAGACAAGGGCAGCCGGGTGGAAGGCCAGGCCACCCTCGCGGGGCTGAAGCTGGACGTGGGGCCCCTCACCCTCGGCGCCAGCGGCCTGCAGGGCACGCTGCCACCGGCGGACCTCCCGCTCGCGGAGGGTGCCTTCACCGCCACCCTCGTCGCCGGGGAGGCGACCTTCTCGGGCCAGGGCGTCCGCCTCAAGGGCAACCTGGAGGTGGTCATCGAGGCGCCCGTGCAGAACGGCGCCACCGGCGAGGAGCCCAGGTTCGATGGCGGCCCGGTGGCCTTCGACAGCGCGCTGCTCGCGGGCACGGGCCAGGTGGCTCCCGGCCTCGCCACCGGCCTGTCCCTGCTGCACAAGGGCCTCACCTGGCAGATCCAGAAGCTGGCCTTTGGCTTCGAGCGGGGCACTCCGCAGCTGACCGGTCCCACCCAGCTCCAGTTTCCCCTGCAGGTCTTCTGCCGCGTGGGCGCCACGGATCAGCCCTATCTGTCTGAGACCATGACCGGCACCATCCGGGGCCGCGCCCCGGCTCCGGCCACGCCGGCACCGGCGGGCTCGAGGACCTTCGCGGTGCGCAAGGCCACCCCCACCCCCGCCCCGACCGCCACCTTCGCCAAGGTGAACCTTGGTTGGGAGGGCTTCAGCGCCAGCTTCGCCCTGCCGGCCGCCACCCTCCATCCCTCCGGCCTCACGGCCTATCGCCTCGAGCTGGCGAGTGGCACCGCCCGGGTGGAGAAGGGCGTGGTGGATGAGAGCAACACGCGCATCACCGGCAGCCTCGCCTGGGGGCCCAGCTTCACCTTCCGGACCTCGTTCAAGGATGCCGCAGCGGCCCTCTCCCACGGGCTCTACGTGACCAGCTCCCCTCTCAAGCTCCCCGCCGAGGTGGGTGCCTACCGGGTGTACACGGCCTTCTCCACGCTGGTCTGTGACTTCTCCTCCACGCACTCCCCCGAGGGCCTGCCCGAAGCCTGGATGGGCGTCTTCATCCCATCCTTCCACCTCTCCCTGCCCATCGAGCTCTACACCTTCAACACTGCCAACGAGCGCCTGCCGGTGCTGGCGAGCGGCAAGGCTGGGCGCTTCGAGGGGAACGGCGCCTTCAGCGGCTCCGTCGGCGTCAAGCTCACCAAGCTGGTCAACCTGCACATCACGCCGGTCCGCCTGGAGCCCTTCGACCTGCACTTCATGGAGGGGGCCCTGCTGAGCGGACCCCTGGTGAAGGGGCAGATGGAGCTCACGGCCAAGCCCCTGCTGGTGGACTTCAAGGCGCCCATCTCCTTCCACCTGACCCAGAACGGGGCGGAGCAGATCGAGATCACGACGAACACGCCCAGCGGCCCCATGGCCGTGAAGACCCGGCTCGTCGGCATCGACATGGTGATGGATGCGGCCCGGCTGCATCCCACGAACATGGACTTCACGGGCCGCTTCGACTTCGACATCGCGGGCGCGGCGCTCCCCTCTATCGCTTTCGACCACCTGGTGATGGAAGCCAGCGGCGGCGGCATCGAGGGCAGCCACGAGGACCTCTCGCTGGACTTCAAAGGGTCGCGCTGGTCCAGCTCCGCGGATCGTCCGCACGTGAACCTCTGGGGCTTCCCCCTGGCCCTCGGCGAGAGCGGCTACGGCGTGCAGGCTGACGGGCGCTTCTATGTGGGCCTGGGCGGCGACATGGAGATCAACCCCATCCTGCCCTCGCTCTACAACCGCCTGCTCTTCACCACCGAGAAGGAGGACGAGGGCAAGGGCGTCGTGGAGCTGGAGCACCCCTACACCGTGGATCAGAGCGTGGCCTCCATGGGGTCCTTCAACGCCAGCCTCGGCTTCCAGGTGGACTCCGCCGACGACAAGGTGAGCGACGCCTACTTCCTGGGCAAGGGTGACCTCAAGGTGAACCTCGGCGACACGCCCTTCGGGCTGAAGGCCGGCCTGCGCTTCGGGCGCAGCTACCAGGGCACCAGCTCCTTCCCCTACTTCTACGCCCTGGGTCACTTCGAGGCGCCCAACGCCGGCCTGCCCGTGGCGCCCAACCTCGAGGTCTATGGCCTGGTGGGCGGGCTCGCGCAGAACTTCCTTCCGGATGAGATCCGCAACACCACCGAGATCAAGGGCACGCCCGACCAGTCCCTCGGAATGGCCATCATGGCCGGCGTGGACGCGGGCACCTCCGACAAGTCCACCTTCCACGGCGGGCTGGACCTCTACATCAGCCAGAACCTCACCACCATCCTGCAGGGCAAGGGCTGGCTCTTCTGCGGGCGCGACAAGGAACCCGCCGACAACCAGGTGACCGCGGACCTCCGCTTCACGCGCAAGCCCGACACCTTTGACGCCACCTTCACCGCGGACCTGAACCTCTACCAGGGGCTCATCCGTCCCAAGGGCGAGATCCAGCTCCACTTCGGACCCGACAAGCAGTTCATCCACATCGGCACCCGGGAGACGCCCCTCACGGCGCGCTTCCTGAATGCCTACGACGGCTCGGGCTACATGACCGCCGACTTCGAGGGCGGCGCCGCCGCCTTCGGGGCGGGCGTGGCCCTGAGCTATCGCAAGGAAGGCGACTTCGGAATCATCTGGGGGAATGCCTATCTCAATGCGCGGGGCGACCTGATCATCGAGATCGACGCGGACAAGAACCCGCACCTGCTGGGCACCATCTCCGCCGAGGGCGGCGCCTCCTTCGGCATGCGGTTCGAGACCTTCTGGCACACCTACAAGATCACCATCTTCAGCGGCAGCATCGCCACCAACCTGGCCTTCCAGATCCCGGGGAGCCCGACGCTTTCGGGCGCCGTCTCCATCCACTACAGCGTGCTCGGCGGTGCCTTCAGCGGCTCCGTCGGCGCCCACCTGGACCTCTAGGGAGCCGCCATGATCCTGCACCGGACCCTCACCCCCCTCGCCCTGTTCCTCCTGGCCGCGCCGCTGCACCCGCAGGTGAAGACCGTCAACCTGGGTGCCGCCCCGGCCCTGACGGCGCAGCCCATGCTGCAGCCCCGGGTCGCACTGCGCGCCAACCTGCTGCCCATGGGCAAGACCCAGGGCACCTTCCACCTCACGGGCATCGTCCGTCCGGACCGCACCGTCGTGCTCCGCTGGGCCAACGACCAGGGCGAGATGCCCACCGAGGGCATCCGCGTCTTCCGCCAGAAGGTCGGGGACACGGCCTGGAAGGACCTCACCGGCTCGAAGCCCCTGGGCTTCCTCCAGGGCAAGGCCGCCGAGAAGCGCCTGAAGGCCATGCCCACCGAGGAGCGGGAGCGGCTGCTGGCCTACCCCTTCGGCAACGTGCAGCACGATCCCGTCACCAAGCTCCGGGTGCTGGACCTGCCCCGGCAGGACAGCGCCAAGTCCAGGGACCTCTCCCCCACCAGGGCCAAGGATCTCTCGCCCGAGGCCTCGCTCAAACAGTTCCGGGAGCTGCGTTCCGCCGGTCGCATCAACCGGACCGACCTCCAGCTGATGCATGTCCGCGCGGACATGGACCTGGGCATGGCCGAGGTGCTGGGGCTCACCTACACCGATGACCCCGGCCGGGGTCGCTGGAGCTACAAGATCATCATCGCCCTGCCCGAAGGCGGCTCCGTGGAGGTGGTCTCCCCCAAGGTCTTCAACACCCTGGAGCCCACGCCCATTCCCCAGCCCGTCAGCCTGTCGGCTGCCAGTGGCAACGGTGAAGTGCTGCTGAACTGGGACGAGATCCCTTCCGACGCCGTGGCCGGCTACAACGTCTACCGTGCGCAAGGCCCCGGTGGTCCCTGGCGGCGTCTGAACACCGACCCCGTCAAGAAAGTGGAGCTGGAGCTGGAGGACCCCGAGACCACCCTGCGCCGGTCCATCGGCATCCAGGCTTCCATGGAGCGCATGCTGAAGCCCCTCCCCGTGGCGGCGCGCACGCCCCAGAAGGTGACGGAGGCCCACCGCCAGGCCCTGGACCGGATCGACCAGCCCGGGGGCCTGCCGGCCCTGAGCGCGGGCACCTCCAAGGCCATCAAGGATGCCGTGTCGGCCGGTCGCCTGCGGCCGGGCGGCCGCCAGGCGCCGAAGGCCATCTTCACGGACAGCCGGCACACCGAAGGCAACGTGCTGGTGGATGAGCAGACCTACCAGTACAAAGTCACCGCCGTGGATCTGGGCGGCCTCGAACAGCCCCTGGACACCGCACCCGTGGTGGCAGGCATCCCCAAGGACCTCGAGCCGCCCCTCGTGCCCGGCCGCCCCATGCTGAAGACCGAGATGTCCGCGCGCGTGGACCTGCGCACCGCCCAGGCGGCCCGGATCAAGGACACGCGCCTGGTGGCCTCCGATCAGGCCGTCGCCGCCAAGCGGCCCCAGGCTGCCGCGCCCATGACTCCCTTCCAGCTGCAGGCCACCCAGGCTCCTGCCACGGCCTCCTTCGCGTCAAGCGGGCTCTCCCTGGGTGAGGCCAAGGGCATGCAGCTGTCGCGCCTTACCGCCACGATGCCGGTGTCGGCCCTCAAGAAGCTGGGGGAGTCTGCCGTGCTCCGCTCCAACGCCGACGGCACCGTGCCGCCCGCGAACCTGGCCTGGAGCCCCGCCTCCGACGCCGACCTCCGCGGCTACGAGGTCTACCGCGCCACGGGCACGGGGCCCTTCGCCAAGGTGGCCGACACGATCGTGGCGGAGTGGACGGACACCAGCCTGGAGGCCGGTGTGGCCTATCGCTATGCCATCTGCTCCGTGGACAAGCTCGGGAACGTGAGCGTCAAGTCCCCGGAAGGGAAGCTTGAGGTGAGCGACAGCAGCCTGCCGGGCCGCCTCGCCATCGCGCAGCTCACGGGCAAGGTGACCAAGGAGGCCCCCGCGACCATCGCCTCCCGCCGCTTCCTGCGCCCGGCGGACCGGAGCATGGCCAGCGGCAACCTGCGGGCTGCCAAGGCCCCGATCCAGATGTCCCGGGCGGCCGAGTCCACCGTCACGGACTTCCACGCCACCAAGACCGTCGCGCCCCTCAAGGCCAAGCCCCAGTTCCAGATCGCCCCCGCCACCAAAGTGGCCCTGGCCAAGGACGTGACGGCGGTGCCAGCCCTGGACGTCTCGGGGCTGAAGGTGTCCACCTTCGTCAAGCCAGCCTTCCGGAGCATCCCCCGCAGCTTCAACGCCATGCTGGCGCCCCTGGTCGCCCCCAAGGAGATCCACGTCCTGCTGGAGTGGGCCAAGCCCGTCCAGGGCCTCCCTCTGGAATACGTCCTCCAGCAGGCGCCCCAGCGCATGGAAGTGGTCTCGAGCCCGCGGCCCACCGTGGCCTTCCAGCACGGGATCCAGGGCTTCGGGGCTCTGCGCACGCCCGCCACAGCTGGCGCGCGGGCTCCCGTGGCCGCTTCCGCCGGCCCGAGCGCCAGGCTCAACCCGGCGGCGGTCGCAGCGACGCATCCTGCGGGGCTGGTGCTGGCGACCCCCGTCCAGCACGCCAGCGCCGCCAAGGGACTGGTCGCCTCCCATGGCACCGGCCTGAAGCTCTCGGAGCTGCGTCGGGATCACCTGACCACCCTGGTGCTGAAGGACGGGCCGGGCACCTTCACCCGGGTGAACGAGACTCCCATTGCCACCGAGCGCTACCTCGTGACCCTGCCCGCGGAGGTGGCCCAGTATGGCGGCGCCACCATCTACTTCCGGATCCAGACCTTCACCAAGGAGTTCGGCCGCACGGTGGAAGGTCCCCTCAGTGCGCCCATCGAGGTGCGGCTGCCCGACATCGTCGCGCCCCCCAGCCCCACCGTGGGTTCGGTGGACCTCCAGGAGGGCGCCGGAGCCAGCCTGGACGTGGCCCTCAGCTGGACCCAGGCCCCGGCCCGGGACCTGGTCGGCGTGCTGGTGGACCGCCAGCCCATGAACTACACCCTCGTGGACGGAGAGGCCAAGGCCGGCAGCGCCGCCGGCCCGGCGGAGCGGATCACGACCACTCCCGTCACCGGGCTCAGCTACCGGGATCCGAAGGCCCCTCCGGGCTTCCAGCGCTACACCCTGCGGGCCGTGGATGGCACCGGCAACCTCAGTGAGGCCATCGGCGTCATGGATGTGCTGATCCCCGGCGAGCCCATCCCCGAGGCCCCCACCCAGCTCGCCCTCGTGGGCAACCGGCTGGCGTGGAAGGCCGCCCCCGGCGCCGCCGGCTACACCATCTGGCGCTCCTTCTCAGGCCAGGAAGCTGACTACACCTGCATCAGCGGCATCCTCCCGGCCACCGAGAGCAGCTTCGTGCTCCCCGCCGAGGGCAAGCTGCACCTGCGCGTGGTGGCCCGCAGCAGCACGGGCATGAACACCACCCCCAGCCAGGCGCTCCTGCGGACGCCCTGAGC
>JAAXXS010000111.1 GCA_013334395.1 Holophagaceae bacterium
GGATCCGGTCCAGCAGGCGGCCCAGCCCCCGGTCCAGGCGGTGGAGCTGGTCGCGCATCTCGGTGCCGAGCATGCCGTACTGGTGCCCGATGTAGTCGGTGGCGGAGAAGCTCAGGGCCAGGAGGTCTGTGCCGGGGCCCTGGCCCAGGTGCTCGCCGTCCAGCAGGGCTTCCGCGGCTTCCAGGGTCACTGCGTCCAGGAAGGGCGAGGGCCGGAACCGGGTCTCGAAGTTCTTGTCCAGGGGCATGCCCGCACCCTGGATGAGCCGGGGCAGGCCGCCGTTCCGCACGGTCTGAGCCCCAAAGACCCACTGCCCGGTCCGCCCTTCGGGGGTGGCTGGATCCTTGAGCCAGAGCCAGCTGTCCACGGCGATGCGGTCCGACAGCCCCTGGTCGTAGGCCACCAGCCAGCCCGGGAGCCGGTCCTGGTAGACACTGGAGCTCGTGAACCCCGCCGTGCCCGTGAACCAGTAGACCCCCGTGGGCTTGCGCCCGGCCATGAGGATGGCCGCGCGGTCCTTGCCCGAGAGGGCGAAGACCCGGCTGCCCGGCACCTGGGCCTGGAGCCAGTCGCCCAGCTCGTCCCCGAGCAGGCGGATATTGGAAGCTCCGCGCTGGGTGGGGGCGTGCAGAGGCTTGGCCTGGGGATCGTCGACGCAGTATACGAACTTGCCGGTGCTGCGATCCACCCAGCGGTTCTCGACGATGCCGGTGTGGGCGGGGAAGCGGCCCGAGAGCAGCACGGAGTGGCCGGGGCCTGTCTCCGTGAAGCCGTGGTCCTGGTAGGCCTCGGTGAAGAAGACGCCTTCCTTGCGCAGCCGCCCGATGCCGCCCGTGAGCTCCGGGCCGAAGGCCTGCATGAGCTGGGTGGAGAACTGGTCCACGGAGATGACCACCACGAGCTTGGGCCGGGGCCGGGTCTTCGTGGGCGCGGCGGCCACCAGGGCCGGCACAAGAGGCAGCAGGAGACCGAGCTGAAGCGGGTGCATCAGAAGGACACCCCGGCGCCGAAGGTCCACATCCGCTCGAACTCCTGGCCGCTGCCCTGGGCGGCGAAATAGGTGGCCAGATCCGACACGCTACTGAGCTTCACGGGGCGGTCCTTGCTGACCGGCTGCTGGTAGCTGGCGACCAGGTAGGGACTGACGACCACCGCGGGGATGCGCCAGCGGGCGCCGACCCGCAGCCAGGTGCGGCTGAGGTCCTTGGAGCTGGAAGCCCCGGCGGTGTCGAAGGTGTAGCGCTGGAAGCGCTGGATGAGGCCGATCTCGCCTGCCAGGCCCACGAAGGGCACCCAGACCTGGGCGTTCAGGCCAAGGCCCACGCCCTTCTGCTTTAGCTTCGTGCCCTGGGCGGCAGTCCCCTTTGCCAGGCTGCCATCGGCGCTCAGCTGGCTGTATTCCACTCCGCCCTCGAACTTGAGAAGAGGGCCCACCTGAAAGAGCTGCCGGTTCGCGGACGCGATGAAGCCGCCGCCCGTGCTCAGGTCGCCGGCCACCAGCTGGCCGGTGCCGGAAAGCAGGGTCTGGGGCAGGCTCTGGCCCGAGGGCCGGGGCAGCTCCAGGCGCAGGTCCCATTGGGCGCAGAGCGGCAGCGCCGCGAGGCAGAGCGGAACAAGGGCGAGGCGCATGAGGGCTCCGGCGGAAACATCGATCATACCCGGCCAGAGGCTCAGGATCGGGTCCGCCACTTGATGCTGCAGCCCATGCTGGGGTGCTGGAGCTCGAGGGGGGGCTGGCCCGCAAGGACGCCCTGAATGGCCTCGCCCAGGTCCTGCCGGGTGACCCGGGCCGGGTCCTTCCAGTTGTCGTCCAGGCGCCCGCGGTAGGCCAGGCGGCGGTGCGAATCGAAGAGAAAGAAATCCGGCGTGCAGACGGCCCCCAGGGCTCGGACCACGGTCTGCTCTTCGTCCCACAGGTAGGGGAACGCATAGCCCCGGGCCTGGGCGCGGCGGCGCATGGCCTCGAAGCTGTCCTCGGGGTGGGTCACGGCGTCGTTGGCGTTGAGGCCCACCACGGCGCAGCGTCCCGCATGGCCCTTGGCCAGCTGGTTCAGGCGCTCGTCGATGGCCTGCACATAGGGGCAGTGGTTGCACATGACCGCCACGAGGAGCGCCGGGGTATGGAAGTCGTGCAGCGACCAGAGGCGGCCATCCACGCCGGGCAGGGTGAAGTCCGGGCAGGCCGAGCCCAGGGGCACCATGGTGGACTCCGTGAGGGACATGAGGAACCTCCGGTCGTGTTTCTTCCATCGTACGCCGAGAAGCAAGTATCTTTTTTCTGGGGTCATTTTTTTGACTTGACCCCCTCTGACCACCCCCTAGGCTGATTTCATCCAAGGAGCTTATGGCACCGCTTGCCCGCCTGCACTGGTCTACCCTCGGAGACGACACCGGGGGGCTGGAGCATCGGTGGGCCGGTCTCTGGGATGTCACCGTGGATCGCGGCGCCCTGCTCGCCTTAGCCCCCCGGGAGGTGGACCTCTGGGTCATCAGCGTCAAGAGCGCCCTGCCCCCTCCAGAGCTGAACCGCATGATGGCGGAGGTGGGCGCGCTGCCCATCCTGCTTGTCCTGAAGCCCGACGCCCCCGCCCTGGAGCCCAAGGCGCTGGCCGAGTGGGGCGCCCTGGGTTCCGTGCGCTGGGGGCTGTTGGGGCCCGAGCCGCCGATGCCGGGCCTGCGGCCGCGTTCCGGCCCCACCACCCAACTGAGCGCCTCCCAGGCCCTGGCCTTCGGGCTGGTGGGCGCCAGCACGGCCATGCAGGATGTCCTGGCGCGGGCCCGCAGCGCTGCCGCCACGCGCGCCACAGTCCTGCTCCTGGGCGAGAGCGGCACCGGCAAGGAGGTCATCGCCCGCGCCATCCACCGCATGAGCGCCGAGGCCAGTGCCGCCTTTGTGGCCGTGCACTGCGGCTCCATCCCCGAGAACCTGCTGGAGTCCGAGCTGTTCGGCTACAACAAGGGCGCCTTCACGGATGCCCGCAAGGATACGCCGGGCAAGTTCCGCGAGGCCCACGGCGGCACCATCTTCCTCGACGAGGTCGGCACCATGCCCCTGGGGGCCCAGGTGCGCCTGCTGCGCGTGCTGCAGGAGCGCGAGGTGCAGCCCCTGGGCGGCGGCGCTCCGGTGAAGGTGGATGTGCGGGTGGTGACCGCCTCCAATGTGGACCTGTGGAAGAAGGTGCAGGACGGCAGCTTCCGGGAGGACCTCTTCTACCGGCTCGAGGTGGTGCCCATCACCATGCCCCCCCTGCGCGCCCGGCCGGAGGAGGTGCCCTTCCTGGCCCAGCACTTCCTGAACCGCAAGGCCCGCGAGCACGGGCTCTACCCCAAGGCCCTGCACCCCAGCGTGGATCCGCTGCTCATGGCGCTGCCCTGGCCCGGGAACGTCCGTCAGCTGGAGAACGCCATCGAGCGGGCCATCGTGCTGTCCGACAAGCGGCCCGTGCTCACCCGGGAGGACTTCGCCTTCCTGGCCGAGCGCCGGGGCGACCTGGCCGCGGAGTTCGGCACCGTGACCGAGTTCCGCCCCGCAGAGGCCTTCGTCCCCCGCGAGCCAGCCCCAGCCTACGGCATGGACCTGCCGCCGGAGGGTCTCGACCTGAACCAGGTGGTCTCGGGCATGGAGAAGACGCTGATGCTGCAGAGCCTCGCGATCACCCGGGGCAACAAGAAGCGCGCCGCAGATCTGCTGGGCCTCAAGCGCACCACCTTCCTCGAGAAGATGAAGCGCCTGGAGCTCGAGGACCCCGCCGAGGCGGAAGCCGAATAGGCTCCTGTTAAGCTTTCGGCATGGTGAGCGCGATACATCTGCGATGGAAACTGGGCGTGCCGGATGCCCAGGAGGAAGGCCTCTGCGCCTGGCTGGAGGCGGAGGGTTCCTCGGCCTTCTACCGGGAGGCGGATCCGCCCCGGGCATGCTACGCCTACTTCCCGCCGGACCAGGCGCCCCCGGACACGGCGGGCCTAGCGGCCTTCCCCGGCGTCTGCCTGCTGGAAGCCGAGCGCTTCGGAGACGAGGACTGGCTGGCCAAGAGCCGCGAGGGCTTCGGCGCCTTCGAGGTGGGCTCGCGGTTCCATGTGCGCCCCCTCTGGGAGGAGACGCCGGGACCCGCGGACCGCATCGACCTGGTGGTGAACCCGGGCCTGGCCTTCGGCACCGGCGGCCACGAGACCACGCGGCTCTGCATGACGCTGCTGGAGGAGCTCGCTGACGCTGGACGGCTACAGGGGCCGGTCCTGGACATCGGCGCGGGCACGGGCATCCTCTCGCTGGCGGCCTTCCTGCTGGGCGGACGGGGCCTCACGGCCTTCGACATCGACCCGGACTGCGGCCCGGCCATGGAAGAGCTGATGGAGCTGAACGCACACCTGCTGCAGGGCGCCACGCCCTATGAGAGCTTCGTCGGCACCCTGGACCATCCGCGGGTGGCTGGCCCCTATGCGGGCCTGCTGGCCAACATTCTGCTGGTGACCATCCAGGAGCTGCTGCCCCGCATGGCGGAGGTGGCCGCGCCCGGAGGCTGGCTCATCGCCAGCGGCATCCTGGCGGAGCGCACGGACGAGGCCCTGGTGAGCCTGGTCACCCATGGCTTCCGGCCCGAGAAGGTGCTCACCGAAGGCGAGTGGATCGCCATTCTTGCCGTGCGGGCGGCCTCGTGAGCCGAGCTGACCAGCCCATCGGCGTCTTCGACTCCGGCATCGGCGGCCTGACCGTGATCCACGCGCTGCGCCAGCTGCTGCCCCAGGAGGACCTCGTCTACCTTGGGGACACCGCGCGGCTGCCCTACGGCACCAAGAGCCACCGGACCATCGAGCGCTACACCCTGCAGATGGGGGAGCTGCTGCAGCGCCACGATCCCAAGCTCATCGTCATCGCCTGCAACACCGCCAGCGCCCACGGCCTGGATGCCCTGCAGGCCGTCAGCCCCTGCCCGGTCATCGGCGTGATCGAGCCCGGCGCGGAGGCCGCGGCCGAGCACCCGGGCGCCGTCGGCATCATCGGCACCCTGGCCACCGTGAGCAGCGAGGCCTACGAGCTCGCCATCCGCCGCCGCGAGCCCGGCAAGGTGATCTTCAGTGTGGCCTGCCCCCTGTTGGTGCCGCTGGCGGAGGAGGGCTGGTTCGACGATCCCGTCACGGACAGCATCTGCCGCCGCTACATGAACCAGCTGCCTTTCGAGGTGAAGACCGTGGTGCTCGGCTGCACCCACTACCCGACCCTGATGACGAGCCTGGAGCGGAGCCGACCGGGCACGCACTGGATCGACAGCGGCCGCGTCACTGCCAAGGCCGTGGATCGGCTGCTGAACGGCAGCCTCGGCTACCGCACCGAGAGCGCCCGGGGGTCCCTGCGCGTCCAGCTCACAGACGCCAGCAGCCGCCTCAAGGAAGTCGGTAGCCGCTTCCTCGAGGAAGAAATGGGCGACATCGAAGTCGTCGAGATCTGACGCTCAAGCCGACAGCGCGCCGGGCAGGGTGAAGACGACGGCGGTGCCGGCGCCTTCGGTGCTGTCGATGCGGATCTCGCCGCCGTGGTTGCGCACGATCTCGCGGCAGATGCTGAGGCCCAGGCCCGTGCCTTCGCCCTCGGGCTTGGTGGTGAACATGGGGCGAAAGACCTGGCCCATGAGCTCGGCGGGGATGCCCTGACCCGAGTCCTGGAACCGCAGCTCCCACCACAGCCCACTGGGAGAACTCTCCTCGCCCGGGGACACCGAGATCCGGACCGAGCCTCCGCCGGGCATGGCGTCGATGGCATTGTTCATGAGGTTCAGGAACAGCTGCTCCATCTGCTTGCGATCCACGTCGAGGCAGCAATCGGTGGGCGCCTCGGCTTCCACCGTGACGCCGTGGGCGGCCAGGGTGGGCGCCCAGAGCTGCTGCAGGTCCTCGAACAGGTCCGCAAAGGGCTGGGCCTGCTGCTGGAGCTGGGGCCGCCGCGTGAGGTCCAGCAGGCGGCGCACGATGTCGCCCACCCGCTGGATCTGCGCCTGGATCACCCGGAGGCGCTCCCGGGTCTTGTCCGGCAGGTCCTTCTGGGCGTCCAGCAGCTGCAGGTGGCCCGTGACGAGGTTCAGCGGCGTCCCCACCTCATGGGCGAAGGTGGCCGTGAGCTGGCCCGCCACGGCCAGGCGTTCCTGGGCCCCCAGCTCCTCGCGGAGGAGGGCGTTGCGCTCCACCAGCGCGGCCAGCTCGCGATTCTTGGTCTGCAGCTCCGAGAGGGCCGCATCGATGCGGTCCTGGAGGTTGGCGTTGAGCCCGCGGATCTCGCAGATGAGCGCCTCGCGCTCCCGTCCCGCCGCCTCCAGCTGTACGGCCATGTCGTTGAACCGGGCGGCGATGAGGCCCAGCTCGTCGCTGCGGCGCACCGGGGCCCGGGCGCTGGACTCGCCGCGCTCCAGGCGCTCCATGGTGAGCACCATGGCCTCGATGGGGTCGCTGATGAGCATGCGCAGGATGAGCCAGAGCAGGATGAACTCGCCCAGCAGCACGCCGGGGAGGGTGCGGCGCGTCCGCTTCAGGTTGTTCTCCCAGACCACCTCCCAGCGCTCCAGGTCGCAGTAGACGCGGATGAGGCCCAGGGGCGGCGCGTTGCCCTTGCGGGTGCGGATGGGCAGGTAGACCTTCCAGGCGCGCCCGCCGGTGTTCAGATCCACCAGCTCGGCCTGGGGCTTCTGCAGGGACAGATAGGAGCCGATCTCGGGACCCCAGTCGATCAGGTTCTCGTCGCCGGAGGAGCGGACCAGATCGACCTCGGAGCCCTTGCCCACGCGCCGGAACACATCGATCTGGAAGATGCTGCGGTCCGGGCCGGCGATGCTGGCCAGCAGTTGATCCAGCTTGTCCGGATCCTTGAAGGTGGGGTCCCGCTCCAGGATGTCGGTCTCCACCGTGGCCGCGGTGTCGAGGGTCAGCTGCCGGGAGTAGCTCTCCAGCTCGCGTCCACTGTTGCGCACGATGGAGTACGCCACGGCCAGGGTGAGCACGCTGGTGACCAGCCCCAGCAGCAGGAAGAGCTTCGCGTGGAGGCTGCGCATCCAGGCCAGGGGGCGGATCCGCACCCGCCAGAAGCTCATGGGCGGCTCTCTTTGAGTCGGGGCAGCCCCAGGGCCGGTCTCAGGGCGCCGGCAAGCGTGGCCGGATCCTGTCCCTGGGCTACGGCGACGAAGCCGCAGAAGACCGTGCGGCGGGCCTCGGCCACATCGCCGAGGAGGTCCAGGACGCCGCCGCAGAGGGTGGCGCGGTCGTGGGCGCGGAGGTGGGCCTCGGCCTCCCAGAGCAGGGCCTCCAGGGCCGCCAGGTCGTGGTGGTCCCCCAGCAGGGTCTGCAGCTCGCGCAGCTGCTTCAGCGCCGGTTCGGGGGGCAGGGCGAAGGCGCCCTCTAGGGCCTCGACGGCGTAGCGCAGCTTCTTGATGCGAACTCGGGCCTTGTGCAGGGCCGCAGGATCCTCCTGGGCCGAGAGCGCCGCCAGGTCGCCCAGGGCGGCGGCCACGCGGGGCTCCAGGCAGCCCCAGGCCGCCTCCTGCAGCGAGGTGGCCTGGAAGGGATCGGGCAGGGACGGCACCGACCGCAGCCGCTCCAGGTCCGGCAGGCGGAGGCGGTGCAGCTCCTTGGCCATGGTCCGCCGGGCCTTGGCGCGACCCCGGTCCACCTGCTCCAGCAGGTACTCGATGACGGCGGCCTGAGTGGGGGTCCTGGCCTCAAGATGGTGGGCCCGCAGGCGGTCGGCATGGACATCCAGCTCCCGGGGCAGGCCGAGGATGTCCACCAGGCCCTTCAGTGCCCGGCGCTGGCCCTTGTGGCCCGGATAGACCTCCGGGTCCACCAGATCGAGGACAGCCCCCAGGCGCCGGGCGGCCACCCGGACCTGGTGCAGCTGCTCCATGTCCTCGGACCAGTGCGCCGGGCCCAGCAGCTCCTGCAGGCGCGCCAGGCGCGCCTCGAGGGCGCGGTGGAGCAGGATTGCCAGGTCGGCTGGATGCATCCCATGATTCTAGACGCAAGGCGTGAAAGCGAAAAAAAAACGGAGTAAACTGGGGAGCTATGGAACACATTCATATCAAGGGCGCCCGCGAGCACAACCTCAAGAACCTGGACCTGTCGCTGCCCCGCAACCAGCTGGTGGTGATCACGGGCCTGTCGGGCTCGGGCAAGTCGAGCCTGGCCTTCGACACCCTCTACGCCGAAGGGCAGCGGCGCTATGTGGAGAGCCTCTCCGCCTACGCCCGGCAGTTCCTGGACCAGATGGAGAAGCCCGATGTGGACAGCA
>JAAXXS010000295.1 GCA_013334395.1 Holophagaceae bacterium
GGAAACCCTGAGCCTCTCCACCCTGGTGGGTTCCATGCGAATTCTGTCCTGTCTCCTGGTGCTCCTGCCGCTGGCAGCCCAGGACGCGACCGGGTTGCCGGGAGACCATCAAGCCTTCCGGTCCCGGTTCGAGACGGATCCCCTCACCCAGGTGCGGCTCGTTCCCCCGGGGTCCTGGGAAGGTCTGCTGCTCAACACCAGCCTTCGGCCTCTGCCACCCCCTCAACGGCGCGGTCAGGCCACGGTAGAGGTGTGGGACCTGGGCTACCATGAGACCCCTCGCCAGGAGGCCTTCTTCCTCTACCGGAAGGACCTCCGGAAGAGCCTCACCCGGGCCCTGGCGCAGCCGCCCTCCAGCCACGCCGCCATCGATCTGGGCGAGCTGATGCTCTCGGACCCGGGGCACCCCGAGCGGCTGGACCTGACCCGGGTGCAGTCCCTGCAGGACCGGTTCAACCGGCCGCCCGGCTCGACCCGACGTTAGGCCAGGAAGGCCTCAGATGTGTTCCTGGTAGAGCTTGTCCAGAGCCAGGGCCATGTCGAGGTCGCGCTGGGTGACACCGCGGCTGACATGGGTCGTGAGGATGGCCACCACCCAGCGGTAGCCGAGGGTCAGCTCTGGATGATGGTTCACCCGCTCGGCGCACTCGGCGGCGGCCACGACGAAGCCCATTCCCCGCGGATAGGAGGAGAACACATAGCGTCGGCGGAGGGTGAGGCCATGGGAGTCACCCTGCGCCACCCACTCCGGATGCACCTGAATGAAGGCCTCGAGCGCGTCGGGGCTGACCAGATCCTTGGACATCGCACCTCCTGTAAGTCATCCTACATCTGCCTCCTGCGAGTCTCGCCATGCCCTTTGACCCCCTCCCCCTGCACGGCCGCACTGCCTTCGTCACCGGGTCGTCCCGAGGCATCGGCCGGGCCATTGCTGTGGAGCTGGGCCGCTGGGGGGCGGACGTGGTCGTCCACGCCCAGAAGAACCTGGACCTGGCCGAGTCCGCCGCCGCCGAGATCCGGGCCCTGGGCCGGCGCTCCCTGGCCGTGCTGGCGGATGTGCGGGTGAAGGCCGAGCTGGAGGCCGCCGCAGACCGCGTGAAGGCCGAGCTGGGACCGGTGGACATCCTCGTGAACAACGTCGGCACCCGGCAGGACGGCCCCTTCATCCTCATGAGCGAGGAGAAGTGGGACGAGGTCATGAACGTGAACCTCCGGGGCACCGTCTACGCCACCAAGGCCTTCGTCCGGGGCATGATGGCGCGCAAGTGGGGCCGCATCGTCAACATCGTGAGTCCCACGGGCATCATCGGCATGGCCGGGCAGACCAACTACGGCGCCAGCAAGGGCGCCGTGATCGCCCTGACCCGCAGCCTCGCCCGGGAGATGGCGCCCTTCGGCGTGCTGGTGAACGCCGTGAACCCCGGCTTCATCCACACCGAGCTGACCGCGGACGTCTCCGAGGAGACCAAGCGCGAGCTGCTGGCCCCCACCATCCTCAAGCGGCAGGGCGAGCCGGAGGAAGTGGCGAGCGTGGTGGCCTTCCTGTGCTCGAACTTCTCCAGCTACATGAGCGGCCAGATCGTGAACGTGGATGGCGGGCTCTGTCCTTGACCGACCGCTGGGTGACTCCGCGCGGAGGTTCTGCCAAGTGGCCACTGTATCGAAGAGATCCCTGGGCTTAGCGCCCCTGGGCTTCGCAGGCCGTAAGGGTGTTCAGCAGCAGCCCCGCGATGGTGAGGGGCCCCACGCCGCCGGGGACGGGGGTCACGGCGGAGGCGACTTCCATGGCCTCGCCGAAGCGGACATCGCCGCAGAGGACGGCGCCCTTGGTCCGCAGCACCTCCAGCTTCCGGGGCTCGGCCGCAAAGATGCGCTCGCCCAGGGCCAGGTCCACGACCCGGTTGATGCCCACGTCCAGCACCACCGCGCCGGGCTTGACCCAGGAGCCTTCCACCAGACCGGGCTGGCCCACGGCGGCCACCAGCAGGTCCGCCTCCCGGCAGACCGAGGGCAGGTCCCGGGTGCGGCTGTGGGCGATGGTCACCGTGGCGTGTTGCTCTAACAGCATGAGGGCCATGGGCTTGCCGACGATTTCACTGCGGCCCAGCACCACCGCCCGCAGCCCCTTCAGGGCCAGGCCGTGGTGGGCCAGCAGGGACATGCAGGCGGTGGGGGTGCAGGGGCGCAGTCCTGGCAGGCCCTCCAGCAGCAGGCCCTGGTTCATGGGGTGGAACCCGTCCACGTCCTTGGCCGGGCTGATGCGGTGCAGGGCCCGCTTGGAGTCGAGCCCCTTGGGCAGGGGCAGCTGCACCAGAATGCCGTCCACCGTGGGATCGGCGTTCAGCCGGTCGATCAAGGAATCCAGCTCGG
>JAAXXS010000112.1 GCA_013334395.1 Holophagaceae bacterium
CAGGAAGCGCTGGATGTCCGCGTGGTCCCAGACCCCGCCGGCCACCAGCACCGGGAAGTCGCCCCAGTTGTCCCGCTCCGCGAGGATGGAAGGGAGGATGTTCTCCAGGGTGTGGGCCGGGTCCAGGCAGCCGTCGTGGCTGAAGCCCTGGTGGCCGCCGCTCTCGGGGCCTTCCAACACCACTGCGTCAGGCAGGCGGCTGTACTTCCGCTGCCACTGCTTGCAGATCAGGTTCAGGGCCCGGGCCGAGGACACGATGGGCACCAGGGCCACATCCGCATCACCCACATAGCCCGGCAGGGCCAGAGGCAGACCGGCGCCGGACACGATTATCTGAGCGCCGCCGGCGAGGCTGGCCTTCACGGCGGCTTCGTAGCCCTCGATGGCGCAGAGGATGTTCACGCCCACGGCGCCGCGGCCCTCAGAGCGCTCCCGGGCGGCGCGGAGGATCCACTCCAGGGCCTTGGGGGGGTTCAGCGAGTCGGTGCCGTCGGGACGGCCCAGGCGCATCTTGGGATTGGCCGAGCCGTGGTAGCCCGTGCCGATGGCCGATACCAGACCGACGCAGCCGGTCTCGGCCACGGCCCCGGCCAGGCCCTCCCAGGAGATGCCCACGCCCATGCCGCCCTGCTGGATGGGATAGGCCAGGTCCAGGTTGCGGATGCGCAACCGGGGCATGGTGCAGGCGCCGGTGCGGATGAAGGACTGGGCCATGGCGTCAAGCCCGGCCATGAGGCGGGCCCGGAAGGCGGCCAGCGGCGAGGAATCCAGCATGGAAGGCGTGCGGGGCTGCAGGCCGAAGGCCCCGTCGGCCATGGCCTGCCGGGCCTCGGCATCCGTGTCGGCAGTGGCCATCACGGGGAGCCCCAAAGAGCGCAGGGTAGCCACGATGCTGGCCCGGGCCAGCAGGGCCGAGGCGCCTCCGGCCTTGGCCTGGGCGGCCTGCTCGGCGTTCTCGACGGCGACGATGCGGGGCAGGTTGGCGTGGCGGAGCATGGCCAGGGAGGGCGGCAGCTCGGCGGTGTGCAGCAGGAAGGCCACGCCAGCCTCGCGGGCGGTGGCCATGACGCTGTCGGCGCTGTCGCGGAGGCCCCGCAGGTCCAAGCCGATCTTCCCGCCCTCGCGCATGGAGGACTTCAGCTCCTGGAGCCGCTCCCGGAGCCGGGCGGCGTCCGGGAAGGCCTCGGTGCGGGTCAGCGCCCAGCCCCCGGCCCGCAGGAAGGCGGCCTGGAAGTCGAGGGAGCCCGGGGCCTGCCAACCCTGGAGGGTGGGCACCGTCGCGGTCTTGGGGAAGAACTCAGTCATTCGGCGCTCCGGCGGGGGAGGGGAATCGGTCCAACTTCAGGGATTCCCTCGGCCTGGATTCCTGGCATGGAACCCGGGCTTTTTACCCTAGGTAAGAATACCCGATTTTTTCCCCACAGGAATCTTGAAGAATTCAAGATTCCTCCCCCTGGCGAGTCGAAAATGTGGGCTTCAGTCCTTCTTGGCCGGGGCGGGGACTTCCGCCGCGTCCAGGAACGGCATCATCTTGCGCAGCTGCCGGCCCACGACCTCGATGGGGTGGTCGTAGTCCGCGGCGCGCTGGGCCTCGAACCACTTGCGGCCCGTGCGGTTCTCTTCCATCCAGGCGTTGGCGTAGCGGCCGTCCTGGATCTCTTCCAGGATGCGCTTCATCTCGGCCTTGGTCTCCGCGGTCACCAGACGGGCGCCGCCGGTGTAGTCGCCGTATTCCGCCGTGTCGCTGATGCTGTAGCGCATGTAGCTCAGGCCGCCGCGGTACATCAGGTCCACGATGAGCTTCAGCTCGTGCAGGCACTCGAAGTAGGCGATCTCGGGCTGGTAGCCGGCTTCCACGAGGGTCTCGAAGCCCGCCTTGACGAGGGCGCTGGCGCCGCCGCAGAGCACGGCCTTCTCGCCAAAGAGGTCCGTCTCCGTCTCCTCGGCGAAGGTGGTCTCCAGCACGCCGGCCCGGGTGAGGCCGATGGCGGCAGCATAGGACAGGGCCAAGGCCATGGCCTGGCCGCTGGCGTCCTGGTGGATGGCCACCAGGCCGGGCGTGCCGCCGCCCTCCACGAAGACCTCGCGGACGCGGTGGCCGGGGCTCTTGGGGGCCACCAGGCTCACGTCCACACCGGCGGGCACTTCGATCCAGCCAAAGCGGATATTGAACCCGTGGGCAAACATCAGGGTCTTGCCCGGGGTCAGGTTGGGGGCGATGGCTTCCTTGTAGAGGGCGCCCTGCCCCGTGTCGGGGGTCAGCACCATGATGACGTCCGCCCAGGCGGAGGCTTCGGCGGGGCTGCTCACGGTGAGGCCGGCGGCCTCAGCCTTGGCGCGGGAGGCAGAGCCGGCCTGGAGGCCCACCCGGACCTGGACGCCGCTGTCCTTGAGGTTCAGCGCGTGGGCGTGGCCCTGGCTGCCGTAACCCAGGATGGCGACCTTGCGGGCGCGGATGAGGCCGAGGTCGGCGTCGTAGTGAATGATGGCCATGAGGGCTCCTTTTTCGAGTTCGGAAGACGGGGGGGGTGAAGGTCAGACGGACATGGCCCCGGTGCTGCCGGGGGCCACGACGGCCGCGGCGGCGAGCCGGTTGGAGGCTTCCGAGCGCAGGCCACGGGCCATGGCGACAGCGCCGGTGCGGCCCAGCTCAAGGATCCCGAAGGGGCGCAGGCTGTCCACCAGGGCCTCGATCTTGCCGAGGCTGCCGGTGCACTCGATGACCACGCTGTCGTCGGCGATATCGACCACGTTGGCGCGGAACACCTGCACGAGCTGGAGCACCTCGGAGCGCCCCTGGGCCGTGGAGACCCGCAGCAGGGCCAGATCCCGGACCACGTTGCGGCCGTGGCCGAGCTGCTGGACCTCGAGGACGTTCACGAGCTTGCGCAGGTGCTCCACCGCCCGGCGGGCGGTGGCCTCGTCCGTGTCCACCACCACGGTCATGCGCGAGACGTGGACCTGCTCCGTGGGACCCACGGTGAGGGAGTGGATGTTGAAGCCGCGGCGGCGGAACAGCATCGCCACCCGGGTGAGGACGCCGGGCTCATCATCGGTGTAGATCACGAGGACATGGGACATGGGTTCTCCATCCTTCCTTGGCGAGTCGGGCGGCTAGACCGGGTCGGCGCCGGTCTCGGCGATGGGGCTGGGCGAGGGGCGCCGGATCATGTCGTGGAGGGCCGCGCCGGCGGCCACCATGGGATAGACGGCGTCCTCCTGCTCGACCTTGAACTCGATCAGCGCGGTGCCCGGCTGCTGGCGGGCCCGGGCCACGGCCGCCTCCAGGTCCGACCGCTTCTCCACCCGCTCGCCGTGGATGCCAAAGGCTCCGGCCAGCTTGACGAAGTCCGGGGACAGGATGGGCGTGGCGGCGTAGCGGCCCTCGTAGAACAGGGCCTGCCACTGCCGGACCATGCCCAGGTAGCCGTTGTTGATGATGGCGATGTTGACCTTCACGCCTTCCTGCACGGCGGTCATGAGCTCGGCGAAGGTCATCTGGAAGCCGCCGTCGCCGGCCACCACCCAGACCTCGGCCTCGGGCCGGGCCAGCTTGGCCCCGATGGCCGCCGGGAGGGCGAAGCCCATGGTGCCCGCGCCGCCGCTGGTGATGAGGCTGCGCTCACCGTCGTGGTGGTAGTACTGGGCCTCCCACATCTGGTGCTGGCCGACATCCGTCACCACCACCGCCTCGCCCTTGGTGATCTTCCAGAGGTCGTGCATGACGTGGGCCGCGTAGAGGTGGCCGTCATCGGGCAGGTTCTTGATGTCGCGGACAGCGGAGTCGCCGCGCCAGGATCGGATGCGCTCCAGCCAGGGCGTGTGGTCCGCCGCCTTCACCGAGGGCAGCAGCGCCTGCAGCACCTGCTTCAGGTCGCCGCCCAGAGGCACGTCCACGGGCACCAGCTTGTTGATCTCGCTGGCATCGATGTCCACGTGGATCTTCAGGGCGTTGGGGGCGTATTCCTTGAGCCGGCCCGTGACCCGGTCGTCGAAGCGCATGCCCAGGGCGATGAGCAGGTCCGCCTCCTGGATGGCCTGGTTGACCCAGGACTCCCCGTGCATGCCCATCATGCCCAGGCTCAGCGCGTGGGAGGCGGGCACCGCGCCCAGGCCCAGCAGGGTCTCGGCGAAGGGGATCTGGGCCAGCTCGGCCAGGGCGAGCACCTCGGCCCGGGCCCCGGAGAGCTGGATGCCGTGGCCCGCGAGGATCACGGGGCGCTTGGCCGCGTTGATCATCACCAGGGCCCGGTCCAGGTCCACCTCGGCGGGGGAGGGCGGGATGTGGCGCAGGTGTCGCGTGGGCGCGGCGCCTTCCCAGTCCAGGGTCGCCCGGCCCTGCTGGGCGTCCTTGGTGATGTCCACCAGCACGGGGCCGGGTCGGCCGCTGGAGGCCACGGCGAAGGCTTCGCGGATGGCCGGGGCGATGTCCTGGGCCCGGGTCACCAGGTAGTTGTGCTTGGTGATGGGCAGGGTGATGCCCGTGATGTCCACTTCCTGGAAGGCGTCGGTGCCCAGCAGGCCCGAGCCCACCTGGCCCGTGATGGCCACCAGGGGGATGGAGTCCAGCATGGCCGTGGCCAGACCGGTCACCAGGTTGGTGGCGCCGGGACCGGAGGTCGCGACCACCACGCCGGTGCGCCCGGAGGCGCGGGCGAAGCCGTCCGCCATGTGCACGGCGCTCTGCTCATGGCGCACGAGCACGTGCCGGATGGGATACTCCGTCATGGCGTCGTAGGTGGGCAGGATGGCGCCGCCGGGGTAACCGAAGACGGTTTCCACGCCCTCCCGCAGCAGGCACTCCCAGATGATCTGTGCGCCGGTCCTATCCATGGGGTCGCTCTCCTTCACTGGCTGATTCGGGCGGGGTCGAGACTGCTATGGCTCCGGGGAGCGGGGGGGCTCGCGAGGTTGGCTGGGCTCATGGCGGTCCTCAAGGATAATCGGGAGAAGGGGTCGAGGAAAGGAAGGCCCCGCGGGAGTGCGGGGCCGAGGTCGGGGAGGTCCCGAGCGGTCGGCCCTAGGTGGGCACCCCAGGCAGGCCGGGCTCCACCGGAACCTTGGACAGGGCCGCGCGGATGACCGCGCCCAGGGAGGCGGTGCCCTGGGGATGGGTGGCTCCCTTCAGGTCCGAGGTGCCATGACCCGCGTGCAGGGTCCGATCCACGGCGGCCTCCAGGGCCAGGGCCTCCTCGGTGAGACCCAGCGCGTGGCGGAGCAGCATGGCGGCGGAGAGGATGGTGCCGATGGGGTTGGCCAGATCCCGGCCCGCGATGTCCGGGGCAGACCCATGGATGGGTTCGAACAGGCCCACGGTGCCGCCGAGGCTGGCGGAGGGCAGCAGCCCCAGGGAGCCGGCGAGCACCGCGGCCTCGTCGCTGAGGATGTCGCCGAAGAGGTTCTCCGTGAGTACCACGTCGAAGTCCCGGGGCCGGGCCACCAGGGCCATGGCGAAGCTGTCCACGTAGGCGTGCTGGACCGCCACCTCGGGGTAGTCCGCCGCCACCTCGTTGACCACCTCCCGCCAGAGGCGCGAGGTCTCCAGCACGTTGGCCTTGTCCACGGAGACCAGCTTCCGGCGGCGGTTCTGGGCCAGATCAAAGGCCACGCGGGCCACGCGGAGGATCTCCTCCCGGCTGTAGGGCAGCGTGTTCACGGCCCGCTCGGGGCTGTACAGGCGCGGCTCGCCGAAGTAGAGACCGCCGGAGAGCTCCCGTACGATCATCATGTCCGTGCCCCGGACTACCTCGGGCCGCACGGGCGAGGCGTCCTCCAGGGCGGGGTGCACGGTCACCGGGCGGAGGTTCGCGTAGAGGCCCAGGCCCTGGCGCAGCCGCAGCAGGCCGGACTCCGGACGCTGGTCGCGCGGGTGCTTGTCCCAGGCGGGGCCGCCCACGGCGCCCAGCAGCACCGCTGCGGCGCCGTGGCAGAGCTCAAGGGTTCGGGCGGGGAGCGGGTCGCCGCAGGCATCCACCGCGGCCCCGCCGATGAGGGCCTCCTCGAAGGTGAACTGGTGACCGTAGAGGTCCGCCACGGCCTGGAGGCAGGCGACGGCTTCCCGGGTGACCTCGGGGCCGACTCCGTCTCCGGGGAGGACGACAATCCTTGCTTCCATGCGCACTCCTTGAACAGGTTCAGGCATTCAGACCCCCGCCTCGACGGCCTGGGACTTCTTGGCGCGCCGGGCGAAGAGGGCCTTGTTAACGGCGTTGAGGTAGGCCCGCAGGCTGGCTTCCACCACGTCGGTGCTGGCGCCCTTGCCCCCGTGGGGCTGGCCGTCGAAGTCCACCTGAACGAAGACCTCGCCCACGGCATCGGCCCCGCGCGAGACCGAGTGGAGCCGGTAGTCCAGCAGCCGGCCGCTGAGGCCCGTGAGCTTGTCCACCGCGGCGAAGACCGCGTTGACGGGGCCGTCGCCCATGGCGGTCTCGGTGGCGTCGCCCGCCTCCGAGGCCAGAGTGACCAGGGCCGTGGCGAACATGGCCGTGCCCGCCGTGGCCTGAAGGGCCCGCAACTTGTAGACCTCGGGGATGTGGGTGAGCCCGTCCTGCACGATGGCCAGCAGGTCCTCGTCGAAGATCTCCTTCTTCTGGTCGCTGAGCTTCGTGAACAGCTTGTAGGCCTTGTCCAGCCCCACCCGGTCGAGGTTGTAGCCCAGTTCCTCGAAGCGCTTGGCCAGGGCGTGCCGCCCCGAGTGCTTGCCAAGGACCAGGCTGCTGCGCCGCACGCCCACGGACTCGGGCGTCATGATCTCGTAGGTGGAGTGGTGGCTGAGCATGCCGTGCTGGTGGATGCCGCTCTCGTGGGCGAAGGCGTTGCGGCCCACGATGGCCTTGTTGGCCTGGACCTCGCTGCCGGTGATGTTGGCGAGGGCCTGGCTGGCGCGGTAGAGGAGTTCCCTCCGGACGCCGGTCTCGAAGGGCAGCGCGTCCCGCCGCACGGACAGGGCCATCACCACTTCCTCGAGGGCCGCGTTGCCGGCCCGCTCGCCGATGCCGTTGATGGTGCACTCCACCTGCCGCGCGCCGGCCATCACCGCGGCCAGGGAGTTCGCGGCGGCCAGGCCCAGGTCGTTGTGGCAGTGGACGCTGATGGTGGCCTGGTCGATGCCGGGGACGTTCATCCGGAGATGGGTGATCAGGCGTCCGTATTCATCCGGCACGGTGTAGCCCACGGTGTCGGGGATGTTCAGCACCGTCGCCCCGGCCTCCAGGGCGACCTTGCAGACCTCCACCAGGAAGTCCCAGTCGCTGCGGGTGGCATCTTCGGCGGAGAACTCCACGTCCGGGGTGAAGGACTTGGCCAGCGCCACGCCCTCGCGGATCATCTGGAGCGCCTCTTCCCGGGTCTTCTGCAGCTTGTAGCTGAGGTGGATGTCCGAGGTGGCCAGGAAGGTGTGGATCCGGGGATGCTCGGCTTCCTTGAGCGCCTCCCAGGCCCGCTCGATGTCCCGGGGGATGGCCCGGCAGAGCGCGGCGATGACCGGCCCACGGCACTCCCGGGCGATGGCCTGCACCGCCGCGAAGTCGTCGTCAGAAGCCACGGGGAAGCCGGCCTCGATGACATCCACCTGGAGGGCCTCCAGCTGGCGGGCCATCTGCAGCTTCTCTTCCAGGTTCATGCTGCAACCTGGGGACTGCTCGCCGTCCCGGAGGGTCGTGTCGAAGATGGCGATCCGCTGGGCACCCATAGGTCTGGTGGTCTCCCCGGTCCGGCAAGTAACGGACGGATCAACTCAAGTTAACCGAACCGAGCCATGAATATAGTTAATATTTTTTATGATTCCATTAGTTTTGCTTAAGTCGCTAGACTCGATCGTTCGGGAGTCATCGTGGAACTCGGTCAGCTGGAGACATTCCTCATGATCGCGCGGGAAAAGAGCTTCTCCCGCGCGGCGGAGCGCCTCTTTCGCACCCAGCCGGCCATCAGCCTCGCCCTCAAGCGCCTGGAGGAAGAGCTGGGCGAAGTCCTGGTGGACCGCACCACCAAGGGCGGCACCCTGACCAACGCCGGCCAGACCCTGCTGCCCCTCGCCCTGCGCATGCTCGACCTGCGCCAGCAGATCACGGACACCTTCGGCACCCTCAAGGGCCTGCAGCAGGGCCGCCTGAGCATCGGCGCCAACGAGAGCATGTCCGAGTTCCTGCTGCCCCGCATGCTGCTGGACTACCAGCAGGCCCATCCCGACATCAAGCTCAAGGCCTACCGCCTGAGCT
>JAAXXS010000113.1 GCA_013334395.1 Holophagaceae bacterium
GGACGCCTTGCCCCAAACGCGGGCCCCAGGGCCGTACCGGGCCGAAGGGTGACTTATTTCTACCATACCCCTTGGATGCCGTGCCACCCGGCAAAGTTTCCGGAAATGGGTTCAATTCGATCAGGGGGGTGAGGCTGCGCGGCCAAAAGGCCCTCCCGAGGTTTTATTCAGGGAGCCATCCAGCTTGACGCTCCAGGCTAATGGTATAACATTGTTATACGGAGGTTATCCATGCGTAAGACCTTGAGCCGTCACGGGAACTCCTATGCCCTGGTCCTGGAGCGGAGTCTGATGGAGCTCCTCCACATTACGCCTGATACCCCCCTGGAGATTCAGACGGATGGGAAGTCCCTGATCATCACGCCTCAGACCCTGCGCCAGATCACTCCGGATGAGCTGGCCGCCCACGCACTTCTCGCCGAAGCCAAATATGGACCCGTTTTCGAGGCGCTCAGCAAATGAGCGCCCTGGTCATCCTGGGGGTCGAGGACGTCCTGGCGCTGCACCGCCGCCAGCTCGCCCGCTGGGGCGGCGCCGAGGGCCTCCATGACCTCCCTGCGATCGAAGCCGCCTGCGCGGCCCCCCACCAGGTCCTCCGCTATGAGAACGGGGACCTGGTGGACTGTGCCGCGGCCTTGATGTGGCACCTGTGCGCGAACCATGGCTTCCGGGACGGCAACAAGCGAGTCGGCACCGTGGCTGGGATCGTGATGCTCTCGGTGAACGGCGTGGCGCTGCCCGATGACCCGGGCTTTCAGGCTGAGCTCATCCAGCTGATGATGCGGACCGCCCAAGGTCTGACCACCCGCCAAGAGGTGGCAGCGTTCCTGCGGCAGCGGATCCTCTGAGTCAGCCTGCGAAGGCATCCACGCAGAGCGGCGTCCGCTCCTGGGTGCGCTTCTCGGTAATGCGGTTGCGCTCGTCCACGAAGACCACCTTGGGGGCCACGGTCTCGGCCTCCTCGGGGCTCATCCAGCCGTAGGCGGCGATGATGACCAGGTCGCCCCGCTGGACGAGGTGGGCGGCGGCACCGTTGATGCCGACCTCGCCCGAGCCCGGCACGCCGGGGATGACATAGGTCGACAGGCGCGAACCGTTGGTCACGTCGTAGATGTCGATCTTCTCGTTCTCCATGAACCCCGCGGCTTCGATCAGCAGCGGATCCAGGGTGATGGAGCCCACATAGTCGAGATCGGCCCTGGTCACCGTGGCGCGATGGATCTTTCCGAGCAGAAAGTGGCGCAGCATGCATCCTCCGGTCCAGGCTCCTCGGGAGTCCCGGCCAACGGATAAGGATGCTCTCCTGGCTACCTCAGGTCCACCCTCGATCTTTTCCAGGGGTGCCTTAGTTGAACAGCACCACGTGCAGGTTCAGGCCCAGGTGGGGCGGCGGCACGGGCGGCGCGGCCATGGGCAGGCGGAACGCGCCTTCCAGGTCCAGGCGGGCCCGGGGATCGCGCACCTGGCGCAGCAGCCAGCGGCCTTCGATGAAGACATACATCCGGGAGGGGTCGCCGGGAACCAGGGCCACATAGCGCCGGGACTCGCCAGCGCGCCAGTAGCTGTTCATCCAGGGCGGCGGAATCGGCCGTCGGCCCTGGTCGTGGCGACGCTCGTCCTCGAAGTAGCGGTGGGGCTGGTGTCCCCGGGCTTTCCGCTTCTGCTCCTTCCAGTAGTGCTTCTCCCGCTGGTCGTGCTCCTTCCAGGCGCGGCGGTCTTCCTTGTTCTCGCGGCGTTCCTCGCGGCGTTCCTGGCGGTGGTCATCGGGGCGGGCCGAGGCGCCCTGGGGAGCCAGGACGAAGGCTGCCAGCAGCAGCGGAGAGACAAGGCGGCGGATCATGGGCGCTCCTTCAGGTGCAACCTCAGACTAGGTCCGAAAGCTAACGCAGACCATACGCCTTGTGGTCTATTTCCGGCCTAGAATCAGGCGGTTCCCGCTGGCGGCGTCAGGATGACGTTGTCGATGAGGCGGGTGCTGCCCAGGTAGGCGGCCACGCAGAGGGCCGAGGTTCGGTCCACGGCACCCTGGATGGGCTCGAGGTTCTGGGTGTCCACCAGCTCCAGATACTGGACCGAGTCCACGCCTGAGAGTGGAGCGCGGGCGAGGGCCAGCAGCGCCTCGGCTTGACGCTCGCCCTGCTCGAAGGCGGTCTTGGCGGCCAGCAGGCCCTGGCTGAGGCTGAGGGCCCGGCACCGGGCGTCTTCATCCAGGTAGGTGTTGCGGCTGCTCAGGGCCAGGCCATCGGCCTCGCGCACCGTGGGCACGACCACGACATCCACGGGCAGGTTCAGGTCGCGGGCCATGCGGCGCACGACCACGGTCTGCTGGAAGTCCTTCTGGCCGAAGAAGGCCAGATCTGGCTGCACGATGCTGAAGAGCTTCGCCACCACGGTGGCCACACCCCGGAAGTGGCCGGGTCGGAACCGCCCGCAGAGGGGCTCGGCCAGCCGGCCGGGTTCGATGTGGGTCTGGAAGCCCGTGGGATAGATCTCGCTGGCCTCTGGGAGGAAGAGCACGGTGGTGTCGCACTCCAGGCAGAGGTTCTGATCCCGCTCCAGGTCCCGAGGATAGCCCGCCAGATCCTCGCGGGGGCCGAACTGGGTGGGATTGATGAAGATGGACACGACCGTGGCATCACAGCGGGCCGCACTCTGGCGGATCAGGGCGCCATGACCCTCGTGCAGGAAACCCATGGTGGGGACAAAGCCGATGCGCTTGCCTTCTTCCCGAAGGGGGCGAAGCAGGGCACGTAGGTCGGCGATGGTACGGACAACTCGCATGGACAAAAAGGGAATCCTTCCTGGAGGACCGGTCGACATGCCAGGGGTGGTTTCAGGGATGCCACTGGCTCAGTGCCGAACGAAGGCCTTCTGGAAGGGTATAGGATTCCCGGCCATCCGGGAACCCTCCCCCCCGCACATCCTCGGCCCAGGCGGCCAAAGCGGCCCGCAGATCCTGGAATCCCTCGGCATAGCGTCGAACGAACTTGGCCGATGGGCCAGGCAGCAGGCCCAGCACATCGTGGAAGACCAGCACCTGGCCCGAGCAGTGGGGCCCGGCGCCGATGCCGATGGTGGGAATGGTCACTGTCTCGGTCACGCGGGCGGCCAAATCCGCGGGGATGCCCTCCAGGACCATGCCCATGCAGCCCGCATCCTGCAGCTTCTGGGCGTCCTCCAGCAGCCGCAGGGCATCGGCCTTCTGCTTGCCCTGGACCTTGAAGCCGCCCATGGGGTTCACGCTCTGGGGCGTGAGGCCCAGATGGCCCATGACGGGGATCTCCGCGTCGATGAGGGCGCGGATCATGGGCAGGCGCTTGGCGCCTCCCTCCAGCTTCACGGCCTGGGCGCCCCGCTGCAGGAAGCCGCCGGCGTTGCGGAGGGTGTCCTCCACGCTGAGGTGGAAGCTCAGGTAGGGCATGTCGGCCATCAGCAGGGCCGTGGGGCGGGTGCGGGCCACGGCCTCCAGGTGGTGGTTCATCATGGCCATGCTGACGGGCAGGGTGTTGTCGAAGCCCAGGCAGACGTTCCCCACGCTGTCGCCCACGAGGATGATGTCCACACCCGCGGCATCGGCAATGCGGGCCGTGGCGGCATCGTAGGCGGTGACCATGACCAGCTTGCGCCCGGTGTGGTGCCAGCTGTGCAGCTGGGGCAGGGTGACGTGGGTGCGCGTTTCGGCAGGCTGGTGGCTCATGGGGTCTCCGCTGGGGGGGTCGAAGCCGTAAGGGACCATGAGAACACCAAACCCCGGGGGAATGAACCCTGGGTCACCGGAGCAATGGTCCCGAAGAGCTTGTGACGGGTCCGGCGCGGTGGCACGCAGGTTCTTCTCCCCTCCGCCTCTCCTGCCATTTCCCAGGAGGCAGCCACGGTTTTTCGCCTAGGTCCGGTTCCGCCCATTTGTCGAGCTTTGCGTCCTGAGGGCTGTATTACAAATATTGAAAATTAATGTAGTTAAAAATGATTCTTGGCATGCCTGGGTGGGGATTGCCGGGTTCGATCTCGCTCGGTTGGCCAAGGGCTTGTGTCCACACAAGCACAACCCACTGGCCGAGCTGAGACCAATAGCACCAGCCATCGGGTGAGGCGCAAACCGAGGAAGGGCCGTGTGATTTAGATCAACATGACTATGCTTCTCATTGTTCATTAGTAGATTGTTTATGCCTATTTTTTCTTATTGATGCTGGGGCTCCCCTGAGCTTGCGGTGAGGCCATCGGCAACCTAAGTAGTAATACGTAAGTTATTATACTAACTGGACTAAGCGTTCATCCCACCCCAGTATCACCAGATTGCGGTGATGGCGATCACAGCAGGTGGTGCATTTTGTCGCACTTGGCCACCTCCATGGCTCATGTGCCCAGTAATCGGTGTAGATGGCTTCGTAAATGTTCAGCGAATGGAGTACAGAGATGCACAAGACTGCCAGGCAGTTCGTGGGGCTGGTTGCGACGTTCTTCGCTGGAGTGAGCCTCTTCGCCCAGTCCGGCGAGGTGCCCAACCGAACTGCCGCGCCCACCGTGGGCGGCGATCGGAGCGTCATCATGGAGCGGGCCACCCGCCGGGCGGTGCTGAACAACGCCCGAGCGGCTGCGGCGGCGCGGACCAAGGCCGCCCTGCAGGCCAAAGGTGGCAAGATCGACCCCGCCACCCTGGGTGTGAACCCGGCCGTCCGGAACAGGGCCATCGCCGGGAAGGTCCTCGCGACAGAGGGGGCCTTGGCGGTGCCCGGTCCCGGCTTCCAGCTGGCGCAGCCCGACTACATGTTCGGCACGGCCAGCAACTGGCACAACACCAAGCCCATCCGCAAGTTCGTGGACACGCTGCCCGGTCTGGGCGCGGCCAACAAGAACAACCTGGGGAACTTCATCCCCGTGGCCGTGCCCGATACGACCACCTACCCGGGCTCCGACTACTACCAGCTGGGGGTCGTTGAATACCACCAGCAGCTCCACTCGGAACTGGCTCCCACCCGGCTGCGGGGCTACAAGGACATCGGCCCCAAGGCTGAGAGCACAGCCAACGGAACGATCGGCGGAAAGACAATCAGCTCAAACTATCTCGGGCCCCTCATCATTGCCCAGCGCGACCGCCCGGTGCGGGTGAAGGTCACCAACCAGCTGCCCACCGGCACGGCGGGCGACCTGTTCATCCCCGTGGATACCACCATGATGGGCGCCGGCTTCGGCCCCCTGGGCACGGCCGCCATCGGATCCAAGGTCTACACCCAGAACCGGGCCGAGCTCCACCTCCACGGTGGCCTCAACCCCTGGATCAGTGACGGCACCCCCCACCAGTGGTTCACGCCAGCTGGTGAGGAGACCAGCTACCAGAAGGGTGCTGCCTTCCAGAACGTGCCTGACATGGGCGCGGGCACCCCTGGCGACGGCATTGGCACCTACTACTACACCAACCAGCAGAGCGGCCGCTTCCTCTTCTACCACGACCACACGTTCGGGCTCACCCGCCTTAACGTCTACGCGGGCGAAGCCGCGGGCTACCTCATCGTGGACCCGGTCGAGGACAAGCTCATCAATGCCGGAATCCTGCCCAGCAACGGCGGTGGCATCTACAACTACGGCATCCCGCTCATCATCCAGGACAAGACCTTCGTCGATACCACCACCCTTGGCACTGTGGGTGTGGCCGGCGGGACCGACCCCACGTGGGACATCAACAAGTATGGTGGCGACGGCAGCCTCTGGTTCCCCCACGTCTACATGGTCAACCAGAACCCCGCAGACATGTCCGGTGCCAATGCCATGGGCCGGTGGGACTACGGCCCGTGGTTCTGGCCCCCGGTGACCGCCGCTGCGGGCTTGAAGCATGGCGCCGAGCCTATCCCCAACGACCCCAATGGCACTGAGATCCCTGGCACGCCCAACCCTTCGCTGTTGCCGGAAGCCTTCATGGACACCCCCGTGGTGAACGGCGCGCCCTATCCCAAGATCACGGTCGAGCCGAAGGCCTATCGGTTCCGCATCCTGAACGCCTCCAACGACCGTTTCTGGAACCTGTCCTTCTTCCAGGCGGACGCCTCGGGCACGGAAGTAAGCATGGTGCCTTCCGCTCCGAACCCGGTCTGGGCCTCCAACTACCCCACCTGGCCCACGGACGGCCGCGATGGTGGCGTGCCTGATCCCAGCACCGTTGGCCCTGACATCATCCAGATCGGCAGCGAGAGCGGCTTCCTGCCTGCCCCTGTGGTGATCCCCGCCCAGCCCGTGAGCTACAACTACAACCGCCGCGACATCGTCGTGCTCAACATCCAGAACAAGGCTCTGCTGCTGGGTGCCGCCGAGCGTGCCGACGTGATCGTGGACTTCTCGGCCTATGCCGGCAAGAAGCTCATCCTCTACAACGATGCCGGCGCCCCCGTGCCGGCCTTTGATGCGCGCCTGGACTACTACACCGGCGACCCCGACCGGCGGGACACCGGCGGCGCGGCCACGACTCTGCCTGGCTACGGCCCCAATACCCGCACCATCATGCTCTTCGAGGTGGCCAACACCACCCCGGATCCGACCTATGACGTCGCGAAGCTGGCCCAGGCCTTCGTGAGCACGGATTCCTACAAGGGGGCCTTCGCCGAGGCTCAGCACCTGCCGATCGTGCCCCAGCTTGCCTACAACCAGGCCCTGAACAAGCCCCTCGATACAGGGGCCAACTCGGCCTTCACGAATAACGTGTATGTCCGGATCCAGGACTTCAAACTCCGCTACCCGTTCCCCTCTATGGAAAACGGGGCCTACGTGCAACCCGACCTGGGGTCCAAGGCCATCCAGGAACTCTTCGAGATGGACTACGGCCGCATGAACGCCACCCTCGGCGTGGAGATGCCCTTCACCAACTTCAACATCCAGACGACCATCCCTCTCGGCTATTCAGATCCCGCCACCGAGACCCTGACCGATGGCACCACGCAGTATTGGAAGATCACCCACAACGGCGTGGACACCCACCCCGTGCACTTCCACCTCTTTGACGTGCAGATCATCAACCGCGTGGGCTGGGACGGCGCGGTGCGCTTCCCCGAGCCCAACGAGCTCGGTTGGAAGGAAACCGTGAAGATGAACCCCCTGGAAGACTGCATCGTCGCCTTCCGGCCACTCTCTCCCCGGCTGCCCTTTGCCCTGCCCAGCAGCATCCGCACCCCCAATGTGATCTATGCGGAAGGCTCCAATATCTCCGTGACCAATCCCCTGACGGGCAATCCCATGGCGGCCGTGAACAACACGGTGAACTACGGCTGGGAATACGTGTGGCACTGCCACATCCTCGGCCACGAAGAGAACGACTTCATGCGGCCCATGATCCTGAACGTCGCCAACACCCTGCCCACAGCCCCTGCCGGCCTGAATGTCGCTACCTCCGGCGGTGGCCTCAAGCTGACCTGGGTTGATCACTCCAGTGACGAGACAGGCTTCTCGATCGAGCGTGGCCTCAGTGCTGCCGGTCCCTGGACAGAGATTGCCACGACGGTGCCTAACCAGCCCAGCTACATCGACTTTTCGATTCTCCCTGCGACCACCTACTACTACCGCGTGGCGGCCTATAACCAGAAGGGGATCTCCGCTTATACTTCTGCGGCCTCGAAGGCCACGGGCGATGGCATCACCCTCTCGGGCTTTGTCGGCACCTTCAACGGCGCCATCAGTACCGCGGTGTCTGGCGTCTCCCTCACCTTCAGCAATGGCGGTGGAAGTGCCAGCACGGTCGCCAACGGCAGTTACAGCCGAGCCCTCACCGTGGGTTGGGCTGGGACCATCACGCCGGTCCTGGCTGGCTATTCCTTCACGCCCGTGAGTCGGGCCCTGACCGCCCAGACCGCGAACCTCACGAACCTGGACTTTGTGGCCCGCAAGGTGCTCACCATCAGCGGGACCGTCTACGCAGGAAACGCACCTCTGTCCGGTGTCACCATCACTCTGAGCAATGGAGGAGGCACCGCCACGACCAATGCCCTCGGCGCCTACTCCGTTACCGTGGACGAGAGCTGGACCGGAACCGCCACCCCCTCCAAGGTGAACTGCTCATTCGCTCCTGCCTACATTCCCTACACCGCCGTCCTCGTGAACCAATCGGCCCAGAACTATGCCGCTACGGCCGTTGTCACGATCTCCGGGAACATCACCACCAGTGGTGG
>JAAXXS010000296.1 GCA_013334395.1 Holophagaceae bacterium
GCACGGGCGAGGCCCATCCCGTCATCACCGTGACCCCTCGGCACACCACCCTCGCCAGCACCTGGTTCCTCAACAATGGCAAGGAGGCCCTCTGCATGCGGCTCTCCGGGAACGGGCGCCTGCAGGTACTGCGCTGGCGGCGGGATCGCCTGAAGTGGACGAGGGTGTGATGGCCCTCTCTGCCGCCACCCTCCAGCAGCGCGCCCGGGCGCTCGCCGCGCGGCTGCTGCCCACGCCCCTGAGCCCGCCCCTGCGCGCCGCACGCACCGAGCTGCACCGCACCCTCAGCCTCGCCTTCCGGCTGGCCGCCACCCACCGGCAGCCGGTGATGCTGGAACCCGGCGGGGAGGTCACCCGGGGCCGGGTCGCGCTGCAGCTGCCCCCGGACGTGCACTGGGGCTGCCCTCCGGCGACGCCGCTGCCGCCCAACCTGGCGGGCAGCGGCTGGCTCAGCGGCTTCCCCCATCCCATCCTCGTCATGCCCCAGCGCCGGGCCGTGGCGAACGTCTGGTTCCTGCACCACGGCCGCGAGGCGCTCTGCCTGCAGCTGGGGCTGTCCGGCGCCGTGGCGCTGCTGCGCTTCCGGCCCCGGCTGGGGACCTGGATCAGCTGCTGACCGGAGGCACCATGCGCATCCTCGATCTCTCCCCGGACCAGCGCCCCCGCGAGCGCCTGCTGGCGGGCCTCGGCGAGACCCTGGCCGACGCGGAGCTGCTGGCCCTGCTCTGGGGCACGGGCCGCAAGGGCCAGAGCGCCGTGGAGCTGGCCCAGAGCCTCCTCGGCCGCACCGGCGGGCTGGCGGGCCTCCTGGCCCTGGGCCTCAGCGACTGGCTGGAGCAGCCGGGCCTCGGCCCCGCCAAGGCCGGCCAGCTGTGGGCGGCCCTGGAGCTGGTGCGGCGCGGCCAGCGCGGCGCGGAGCGGCCCCGCATCACCAGTCCCCGCGCCGCCGGCGACTACCTGCTGCCCCGCTGCCAGGGCTGGACCGAGGAGCGCTTCGGCCTGCTGGCCCTCAATGCCAAGGGCGACCTGCTGGCCGAGCGCATCCTCAGCCAGGGCACCGCCACGGCCACGCTCATCAGCCCCCGGGAGTTCTTCCGGGAGGCCCTGCGCTACGGCGCCTCCACCGCCCTGGCCTACCACAACCACCCCAGCGGCGACCCCGCGCCCAGCCGCGAGGACGTCCACCTCACGCGCCGCCTGCAGGCCGCCGGCGAGTCCCTGGGTGTGCCCCTGGCGGACCACCTCATCCTTGGCCGGGACCGCTACCACAGCTTCCGCGCCGCCGAGGGCTGGGACGCGAGGGGCTGAGAGGTCGTAACAAAACCCGACGCGGCCGCGATGAAGTCAGGCGGGCCGAAACGCAAGGAAGCGCCTGCTGGGCGATGCGGGACATCGTTCAAAGGCGGTGACGCCGCGGGGCGCCCGCCTGGCTTCATCCCTCCGGGCGAGGGGTGGCGGGCGTCGCGATGCCGCGTCACGCTCGTCGCGCGTAATACCCGCTACGCTTCGACTCGCATTCCTCGCCTCGCTCGCCCGGCACCCCTCGCGCGGCCCCGCGGGGTTTTGTTACCACCTCTAAAATCCAGGTAGAGTCAACGGGCGAGGAGCCGACCCCGATGCCACTGTCAACCTGGGCCACCGACTACGTGCACCTGGTGCTCGCCACCGGGCGCCACGATCCCGACTTCGTGGACGCCTACTACGGACCGCCCGCCTGGAAGGCCGCCGCCGAGGCCGGGGAGCCCCGGCCCATGCCCGCCCTGCGGGCCGAGGCGGAAAGGCTCCTCGATGGCGTTGCGGCCGCTGAGGCCGGGCCGGACGAGGTGGTGCGCCGCGACTACCTCCAGGGCCAGCTCGGCGCCGTGGCGGCCCACCTCGCCCGGCTGGCGGGCCAGAGCTTCAGCTTTGACGACGAGGCCGAGGCCCTCTACCAGGTGCGGCCGCCCGTGACGCCGGAGGCCACCTTCGAGGCGGCCCTGGCCCGCCTGGACCAGCTGCTGGAGGGATCTGGCACCGTGCAGGACCGCTACCAGCAGGCGCGAGCGCGCGTCCTCGTGCCCACGGATCGCGTGGATGCGGTGTTCCAGGCAGCCATCCACGAGGCCCGGGAGCGCACCCGCCAGCACGCCACCCTGCCGACCTCCGACCACTTTCGCGTGGAGTACGTCCGGGACAAGGCCTGGTCGGGCTACAACTGGTATCAGGGCGGCGGCAGCTCCGTGATCCAGGTGAACCTGGACCTGCCCATCGCCATCGACCGGGCCCTGGACCTGGCCGCCCACGAAGGCTACCCGGGCCACCACGTCTACAACGCCCT
>JAAXXS010000114.1 GCA_013334395.1 Holophagaceae bacterium
CCGCTCATGAAGGCGGACAGGGGCGCGTAGGCGCTGAAGATCACGGACTGCTTCATGCTCAGGGACGCGTGGCGCCGGCTGAGTGTGTCGAACTGCGCCACCCGGGCCTCCTCCAGCCCGAAGGCCTGGACGACCCGCTCGCCGCTGATGGTCTCGTGGCTGAAGGTGGACAGGGCCGAGAAGGCGAGCTGCAGCTTCTGCTGCACCTGGTGGCTCCACTTGCCGATGACGTAGAAGCCCATGGCCAGGAACGAGAACGGCAGCATCACCGCCAGGGTGAGGCGCCAGTTGGTGTGGAACATCAGGCCCAGGGTCACGGGCAGGATGGACAGCACCTGGAGGAAGCTCATGAGGCCGGGGCCCGTGGCCATGCGCACGGTGCCCACGTCGTCCCCGACCCGGGACATGAGGTCGCCCACCCGCTGCCGCTCGTAGAAGGCGAAGGGCCGCGCCAGCAGGAACCCGTAGAGGGCCTCGCGCTGCTCCCGCTCCACCTCGCGGCTGAGGCCGATGAGCGTGTTGCGCATGAGGTAGCGCCCGAGGCCCGCCGTGGCGGTGAACACCAGCATCCAGGCCAGGTAGACCCGGGAGCCGTGCCAGTCCTGGTGCTCCAGGGCGTTCACCGCCCGGCCGGACCAGTAGGGCACCACCGAAGCCGCCACGCTGCACCAGACCGTGGCCAGCAGGCCCCAGTGGAGGGTGCGCCTATGGCGGGCCATCAGGGGCCACCACCACCAGAGCGTCGACTTCGAAAGATCTGCCAAAGGGTCCTCCCCCCGCAATCAGAGTAGCAACACCCATCCGCCCCTGCCGACAGATCTGGACAGGGCCTCTTCCGCCTTTCCCTGGCCCACCCTCTGCGGCATCTTCGGAGGATTCCCCGGATCCATCCATGCGCCTCGCCCTGCAGGTCCTCGCCCTGGCCCTCGCCGCCCTGCTCGCCCCCGCCCAGGTCGTGGAGGAGTCCCTCCAGGCCGATCCCGGCCCCCTCGACTTCATCCAGGGGGACAGCTACGAGCAGTGGATCCTCCAGTCCCTGGCGGGGGACGCCCTGGTGGGCATCCGTCCCGACGGGGCGCTGACGCCGCGCCTGGCCACGCGCTGGACCCTCGGGGCAGACGGCACCCTCACCTTCACCCTGCGCGCCGACGCCCGCTTTCCGGATGGCCACGCGGTCAGCGCCGAGGACGTGCTCTGGACCTTCCGGGAGATTCTGAACAACCCCCGGGCCAGCGCCACCAAGCGCGCCATCCTGGATGGCGCCTCCTTCGGCGAGCGCCAGGGCCGCCCCTGGATCCGCTCGCCGAAACCCCCGGGCCGCCTTCTGCTGGAGCTGGCCCGGGTGCCCATCGCCCAGCGGGGCCAGCCCGGCCAGGGCTCTGGCCCCTTCGCCTTTCGCCCGGAACCCGGTGCCTGGGTGTTCACCCGGCGGGAGCACTTTCTGCGGCCCCGCATCGACGGCCTCCGCTTCCGCCTGCTGCCCGATCCCGCCGCCGTCTTGACGGCGCTCCGCAAGGGCTGGCTGACCCTCGGCGCGCCCCAGGCCGGGCCCGACACCGAGCCACCCCCCACCCACCGCAGCCTCGCCCAGCCCCTGCATGCGCAGTTCGTGGTCTGGAGCCGCCTGGGTCCCGGCCCCCTGCGGCTGCTGGAGCGCTGGCGCCGGGACGCCTTCCCGGCCCGGCTCCTGGGTGGGACCGCCCGCCCCAGCCGGGGCCTCTGGCCCGAGACCCTGGGCTTCCCGGCCCGGGCCATCCAGGCCGAGGGGACGTCAGCCACACCCGCCCAGCTGGTGCTGCACCACGCGGCGGGCGACGCGTCCCTCGAGCGCCTGCTCCTGGCACTGAGGGAGCGGGCCCGGCGGGACGGCTGCAACCTCCAGTTGCGCCCCCTGGAGCAGGGCCTGCTGCAGGAGCGGCTCCAGAAGGGCGAGTTCCAGCTGGTCGGCTCGGTGGTGTTCTTCGAGCCCCAGCCCTGGGCCGTGCTGGAATACCTGGAGCCGAGCGGGCCCATGAACTTCACCGGCTGGCGCCACCCCGGACTGGAGGCCGTGACCGCCCGCCTCCGCCAGCCCGGCGACGCCGCCTGGGGGGACCTCCAGACCCTCTGGGCCCGGGCGCCCGCGGCCCTGCCCCTGCTGGATTTCCAGAGCCTCCTCTGGGTGGACCGGCGGCTCCAGGTGGAGTCCAGCCCCATGGGCCTCTACCTGCACACGCCGGGAGCCGCGGGCTGGCGCTGGCGATGAGCCGGCTGCTGCAGGGTCTGGTCGTGTGGGGCTTCGGGCTGGCCCTGGCGCTGACCCTTCCCGGCTCGGTCTGGAAGGCAGCGACCCCGCCGGCCTTTCCCTGGTCGGCCCTGGGTCCCGCAGCCCTGGCGGTTGCCAGCCTCGCCGTGCTGGCGCCGCTGCTGGCCTGGCTCGGCGGCCCAACTCTGGCCGCGCGGCGCTCCCTGGCGCTGGTGGAAGCCCCCCCGGACCTGCTCTGGGCGGCGCTGCTGCTGGCCCTGTGGCCCCCGGCCTGGGGACCACCGGCCCAGGGAGCCTGGCTGGTGGCCTTCCTCGCCGCCGCCCTGCCCGGCGAGGTCCGCTGGCTGGCCCAGGCCCTGCCCGGGGAACATCCCTTCCCGCAGGCCTGGGGCGCCGTAGCCACCCGGCGCGTGCGGCGGCTCGTGCTGAGGCGGCTGGGGGTGCGCTGGCTCGCCGCCCGCCTGCCCGTGTGGCTCACGGCCACCCTGGTCCTGGAGCGGATGCTGGGGGTGCCGGGCCTCGGGACGGACTGGCTCACCCGGGTGGCGGGCCGGGACCGCAGGGGCCTGGCGGTCTGGGTGGGGCTCCTGGCCGGCCTCTGGCTCCTGACCCGGCCCTGGCGCCGGGAGACAGCATGAACCTGGCCTGGCGGCTGGCCTTCCTCGCGGCCCTGCTGCTGCCGGAGCTGGCGCTAGACCCCTTCCGGGGCGGCCAGCCGGGCAGCCTCCACCACCTCCTCGGCACCGACGAGCTGGGCCGGGACGCCCTGCTGCGGCTGCTGCTGGCCGCGGCGCGCAGCCTGGGCTTCGCCAGCGCCTGCGCCCTGCTGGCCCTGGCCCTGGGCATCGGGCTCGCCTGGCCCGGCCGCTGCCTCGCGGGGGCCTGGTCCGCCCTGCGCGGTCTGCCCCCGCTGCTCTTCCTGCTGCCCCTGGCCGCGGCCGCCGGGGGCCTCGAGCCCCTGCCCCTGGGGCTGTTGCTGGGCGCCCTGCTGGCGCCGCACCTGGAGCCCGCCCTCCGCAGCCGGGTGGACGCCTTCCGCCGCTCCCCGGCCTGGGCCGCCGAGCGCACCCTGGGTGCAGCGTGGCCCTCGACCCTGCGCCGCTGGAGCCCCTACGGCTGGCAGCAGGCCGCCGCCCTCTTCCCCAGTGCCTGGCTGGCGGCCCTCTGGGGCGAAGCCACCCTCGGGGCCCTGGGACTTGGGCCAGGGCCGGGCCACGACAGCCTGGGCCGCCTGCTCGCCGAAGAGCTCCCCCGCCTCAGCGCCGACCCCACCCCCCTCACCTGGGCCGCCCTCGCCACCGTCCTGATCCTCGCCGCCACGAGCGCGCCGGGTGGGAAAAAGAAGCAGGGAAAAGCCTGAAAAAATCCACCACGAAGACAGAAAGACCACGAAGTAGTGCCATGGACTCTTCGTGTTCCTTCGTGGTCTTGGTGGTCTTCGTGGTGATTCGGTTGTTCCTTCTTAGTGCACTCCGGGCTTCAGGACCTGCCGAGCTTGGCCTGCATGATGTCCAGGATCTCGGTGTCGGCGCCGGCCATGCCGCGCTGGGCGAGGCGGCCCAGGTTCTCGAGGGAGGCCTCGCCCCCGGCGCCCACGATGCCGTCCGTGGCGGGGATGCCGAAGCCCGCCAGGGCGAGGCTGGCCGAGCGGAAGGCCGCCTCCACGCCGGTCATGGCCTTCATGGCGCAGCCGACCTTGGCGCCGTCGCAGATGAGGCCCGCCAGGTTGCCCACCATGTTCTGGATGGCCAGGTCCAGCTGGGCCGGCCCGCCGCCGCCCAGGTGCACCAGGCCCGCCGCGATGCCGATGCCCGCGGCGTTGGAGGCGCCGCACACAGCCGACAGGGTGCCCAGCCGCTGGGTCGTGGCCGTCGTAAAGAGGCAGGCCAGGGCCAGGGCCTCCTCGATGCGCGCCTCGGGATGCCCCTGCTCCCGCGCCCACAGGCCCAGGGCCACGGCCACGGTGATGCCCTTGTTCCCGGAACCCGCCAGGGACATGACCGTGAGCGGCTCGCCGGACATGCGGCCCAGCACGCCAGCGCTCACCAGCCGGGGGATGCGCAGCCAGGGCTCGCTGCCCGGAGGCGGCACGAAGCCTGCGGGGAAGTGATCCACCGAGTGCTCGGCCATGGCCAGGTTGAGGGCAAGGCCCTCCCGCAGCCGGGCCCGGTCGGCCTCAGTCAGGGTGCCCGCCAGGGCCACCAGGTCCGCCAGGGACATGGCCCCCACCTGCTCGCGCACGGAGTCCGCCGCCCCGGCGCCCGCCGCGGCCAGGGGCACCGGCAGGGCCACGCCGTCGGCCTCCAGGCGCATCAGCCGCGTGTGCTCCTGCTCCAGCACCGCCCGCCCCACACCACCCGCACCGACCACCGTGCAGCTGATGAAGAGCTCCGTGCGGGCCGCGTCCACCTCCACCTGCAGCGCCTCCAGCGCCAGGAGCCGGGCCGCCTGCGCCCGCGCCTCTGGGGTGACGGTCTCGAAGATCTGCAGGGCTGGCGAGGGATCCGGCAGCACCGCCCCCAGGGCCAGGGCCCAGAGCACCCCCGACTGGTGGCCGCTGTTGGGGATGCCCACCGCGTGGCAGTTCTTGTAGGTGCGGGCATCCAGCACCAGCTGCACCGAGCGCGGGCTGCCCCCGGCCTGCCCGGCCGCGAGGCAGGCCGCGTAGGCCACCGCCGCAGGCTCCGTGCAGCCCAGCGCGGGCCGCCACTCGGCAGACAGATACTCGGTCAGGTTCATGCGCAACCTCAGAGGGCCATTCTCCCCGAATCGGCCCCTGCCCCCGGTCACATGACCTGCGCTAAGCTGCCTCCATGAGCGCACTCATCGGCAAACCCATCCCCGCCTTCTCCCTGCAGGACGACCAGGGCGCCACGGTCACGGCCAAGGACCTCAAGGGCCACTGGACCGTGCTCTACGCCTACCCCAAGGACAGCACCCCCGGCTGCACCACTGAGTCCTGCGACTTCCGCGACAACCTGGCCCGCGTCCAGTCCCTGGGGGCCCAGGTCTACGGCATCAGCCGCGACAGCCTCAAGAGCCACCTAAACTTCATCTCCAAGCAGAGCCTGACCTTTCCCCTGCTCTCCGACCCCGAGTGCGCCCTACTAGCCCCCCTCGGCGCCTTCGGCAAGAAGGTCATGTACGGCAAAGAGGTGCAGGGCATCATCCGCAGCACCTTCCTGATCGACCCCAAGGGCGTCATCCGCCACGTCTGGCCCAAAGTCAGCGTGAAGGGGCACGTGCTGGAGGTCTTGGAAGTACTGGCGGAACTGCAGGCCTGAGGTGAACTGGGCCTATCTCGGCGTTGCCGCACTGCTCCCGCTGATCGTGGCGATGGGCGCAGCCCTGGCGGCGGGAGCCATCGTTGCCATCCGCCTCAACCGGCAGGGGGGCTCAGGGAAGGCATCCCTGAGGCGCCTCCTTCGAGCTATGACCATCACATTTCCGATCGCCTTCTGCCTCTTCGGAACCTGGGAAGGGAGATCAACCCTCCGAGGTCTAGTCAACGTCGCCCTCGGGCACCCCAAGGATCAGCGGGCCATGGGCCAGTTGCGTTCCCAGGGAGATGGGTTCCTGCTAAAGGATTATGCCAAGGCGACTCAATGGTTCCAGAAGGCGGCAACCGGTGGTGACGCCGAGTCCCAGTATCGGCTGGCCCGGGCCCTGCTGCAGGGCCAGGGCATTGCCAAAGACCCGGCAGGGGCGCTTCCGTGGGCCCAGGCCGCAGCAGACCAGGGACACCCAGATGCCATGGTCCTCGCTGGCGACCTGCTGACTCCCACCGATCCCTCCGCTGCAAATGCGCGTTACGGCCAGGCCCTGACCACCTTCCAAAAGCGGACACAAACCAGGAATGCCGAGGCTTGCCTGGCATACGGGCTACTTCTCTGCTCGGGGAAGGGCACACCCAGGGACCCCATCGAGGGTTTCGCCTGGATGCTCACAGCCCGGAACCTGGGGCTCAGCCCCTTCCTGGGAGTCCTCATTCTGCTGCAGGAAGCCAAGATGACGCCAGCTCAGCGGGACGAGGCTAGCCGGCGTGCAGCCGCGATCCTGCCGACCCTTGGGCGCTGACCTCACCCCGCCATGATGCTGAAGCCGCCGTCCACGTAGAGCACCTGACCGGTGACGCCGCGGCCCATGTCGCTGACCAGGAACACACCGGCGTCGCCCACTTCGAGCTGGTCCGTGTCCTTCTGCAGCGGGGTGTGGGACCGGTGGTGCTTGAGCTTGGTTCCGATCCCCGGGATGGCCGAGGCGGCCAGGGTCTTGATAGGCCCGGCGGAGATGGCGTTCACGCGGATGCCCTGAGGACCCAGGTCCGCGGCGAGGTAGCGCACGCTGGCTTCCAGGGCGGCCTTGGCCACGCCCATCACGTTGTAGCCGGGCACCACCCGCTCGGCCCCCAGGTAGCTGAGGGTCACGATGGAACCACCCTCGGGCATGAGGGGCTGGGCGGCGTGGCTGACCGCTGCCAGGGAGTAGGCACTGATGTCATGGGCCACGCGGAAGTCCTCGCGGCTGGTATCCACGAAGCGACCTTCCAGCGCATGGCGCGGCGCGAAGGCCACGGCGTGCACCACGAAGTCGAGCTTGCCCCACTTCTTGCGGATCTCGTCGAAGGCCATGACGATCTGGCTGTCACTGCCCACATCCATGGGCAGGAGCAGGGGGTTCTCCAGCTCCGCCGCCAGCTCGTGGACGTTCTCCCCCAGGCGCTCGTTCTGGTAGGTCAGGCAGAGCTGGGCGCCGGCCTCGGACACCCGCTGGGCGATGCCCCAGGCGATGGACCGCTTGTTGGCCACGCCGATGATGAGGCCCCGCTTGCCTTCCAACAACCCGCCTTTGACCACCATGCGCATGCCTCCGAAGTCGTGTCGAAACAGTCACCCAGGATACCCGTGAACCCTGCCCGGGGACCATCCCTGGGGTCAGGCGTCTGTCTGCAGGCCTCCGCCGGATCAGAACCCCGTCAGCAGCAGGTCCATGGCCGCGAGAACCTCCGCGCGATGGGCAGCGAGGTCCCCGACCACGGGCCCCAGCTCCCGGCGCGGGATGCCCGCCAGCTCCGGCACCACCGCCACCAGGGGCTGGCCCTGGAACGGGAGCACCGGACAGAGCCGGGTGAGTGGGGGCCCTCCCGCCTCCTGCTGCCGGTAGAGGGGCACCACCAGCCGGGTGCCCAGCAGGGAGAACACGTCCGATTGCACGTCCATTAGGAAAGGCACGGCGGCGCGGGTTCGGGGATTCAGGTTCTTGTGGACCGCGTAGCTCACCATCAGAAGGTCCGGTGGCCGTCGCTGAAGACCCCGGCAGCCTCGACCCGCTGGTTGTAGGCGGCGATGGCGGCCTGGTTCTCTTCCGCCCAGCGCTCGGCCAGCCGGGCACTGACGGCATAGGCCAGAGCCTCCTCCGCAACTGCCGACAGGTTCAGGCCCAGGTCCTTCCCCGCCTGGAGCAGGTCCGCGTCCAGGCTGAGGTTCACGGGTCGCTTGGTGCCGTCCTTGCGGTTGCCACCGGACATACAGCCTCCACAAATCATGCGCCTATTCTATGCGCATGTTTTGTGCGCTATCAAGCCAATTTTTATCCGTCAAGAGTTTAGCGGCCCAGCATCACCGGCTAAGGTTCCTTCTTTTCTTTCCTTATCAGCTGTTAATCAGCAGTTATCGGTGTTCATCGGTGGTTAAAATACTTTTCCCAACCTGAGCCTGCCCAAAAATCGGGTTCTACTGGTTGCCTCCCTGGTCCCGGA
>JAAXXS010000115.1 GCA_013334395.1 Holophagaceae bacterium
TCAGGTTGGTCGTCTTTCCACAAAGACCGGGCCCGTAGTAGACGATCTTCACCGTCATCTGCCGGGTGGCGTGATTGAAGAAGACCATTCCTGAGCCTCGCGAAGTTCCCTGGATTTTAGCCCGGAAGTCCGCTCAGGCCTAACGTAGCCCAGATCCTTACTTAGACAATTCCTTCAGCAGGGCGAGCACCTGCTGGTCATGGTCCTTGGTGCGGACGTCGCTCAGGACTTTCCGCACCACGCCCTGCTTGTCGATGATGAAGGTGACGCGCTTGGCGAAACCCAGGAGGGGCACCTTGACGCCGTAGGCCTCGATGACCTTCTTGTCGGGGTCCGCCAGCAGGCTGAAGGGCAGGTGGAACTTCTCCGCGAAGGCCTTGTGGCTCTGAGTATCGTCGGCGCTCACGCCGAGGATCACCGCGCCGGCCTTGCGGATCTCGCCGAAGCCATCGCGCAGGCTACAGGCCTCGGCCGTGCAGCCGGGGGTGTCGTCCTTGGGATAGAAGTAGAGCACCACCGCCGACTTGCCCTTGAAGTCCGCCAGACGCACCGTGGCGCCGTTCTGATCCTGCGCCTCGAAAACCGGGGCCTTGGCCCCTTCCTTCACCTCGGCCGCCGAGGCGAGCCCCAACATCGTGATGATCCCCATGGTGATCCTCCCTGTCCGCGCCACTCCGGCCTCCAGATTCCAGGTGGAGTGTGGCACCATCGGCTCCTCAGGGGGAGGGAACCGCCGTGTCCAGACCGGTCCGCATCGCGCTCATCCCCGGTGACGGCGTCGGCGGCGAGGTCATGGCCGAGGCCGCGCCCTGCCTGAACTGGGCGGCGGCCCGGGGCCGGTGCCTCGAGGCGGTCCCCCTGCCCTACGGCGCCGAGCACTACCTGGCCACGGGAGAGACCCTGCCCGAGCCTGCATTCCTTGAGCTCCGCGACGGCTGCGACGCCGTGCTCTTCGGCGCGGTGGGGGATCCGCGCATCCCCGACGGACGCCATGCCGAGCAGATCCTCCTGCGCCTGCGCCAGGAACTGGAGCTGGCTGTCAACTTCCGTCCCTGCCGCCCCCTGGCGCCGGGCTTCGACGCAGCGATCCATCTGGAGATCTACCGCGAGAACACCGAGGGCCCCTACTGCCTCCAGGGCACCACGGAGCCGGGCCGCGCCGTGGATTATGCCATCCACACGGAGCCCGCCGTGCGGCGCCTGCTGGAGGTCGCCTTCCAGCGCGCAGCGGCCCTGGGCCGTCCGCTGCTGCTGGCCCACAAGGCCAACGTGCTCAAGCACGGGCACGGCATGTGGCTGCGGGTCTTCGGGGAGTTGCGGACCCAGTTCCCCACCGTCGACGCCCGGTCCATGCACGCGGACGCCATGCTCTGCGCCCTGGTGCAGGACCCGAAGGCCTTCGGGATCATCGCCGCCGACAACTACCTGGGGGACCTCATCAGCGACCTCACCGCCGCCTATGTGGGCGGCATGGGCATGGCGCCTTCGCTCAGCTGGGCGCCCCACCGGCCCTTCCGCTGCGCTGCGCTGGCCGAGCCGGTCCACGGCTCCGCGCCGGACATTGCCGGCCAGGGCCTGGCCAACCCCGTGGGCATGTTCCTGTGCCTCGCGCTGCTCTTCCGGCACCTGGGCTGGGAACCGGAGGCCGCCGCGCTGGAAGCGGCCGTGGGCGAGGCCCTGCACGCAGGCTTCCGCACCCGCGACCTGGGCGGAACGCACAGCACCGAAGAGATGGGGCAAGCCATTCGGAGCCGACTGTCGGCCTGAGTCAGATCACGTCGAAAGAAGACTAAAAAAACCTTTGCCACCAAGACACCAAGAAAGACAACAGGACTTCACCTTTGCAGTTCTTGGTGTCTTGGTGTCTTGGCGGTGATCTTAATTCTTGAATGCCAATCGGAAGTAGCGGCGTCTGCCGGACCTCAGCAGCTGCGCATGACACCGACGAGGACGCCCTGGATGTCGATGTTCTGCGGCGGGTAGCAGCGGGGCTTCAGCTCGGGGTTGTGGGGGATGAGCCACACGCCCTTGGCATCGCGCCGGAACTCCTTGAGGGTGACCTCCTCCTGCTCGATGAGGGCCACCACGCGATCGCCATTGCGGTACTCCCCCTTGCGCTGGAGGACCACGAGGTCACCGTCGAGGATCGCGTCATCAACCATGGAGTCGCCCCGCACCCGCAGGACGAAGAGCTCGTCGCGCTGCCGGTGGATGCTGTTGGGCACCTCGATGGGCAGGGCGCGGCTCTCGGGCAGGATGGGCGCACCGGCGGCCACGTCGCCGCAGAACGGATAGATCTTCATGGGGGACACGGCTTCGGGCCGCTGCTCCCCGCGGGCAGAGCGGCCCTGATCCAGCGTCTCCTCGGCCTGGGTGGACACCACCAGGTTGTTGCCCTTCCCGTGGCTGCGGACCAGGAAGCCCTTGTCCATCAGGTGCTGGACATGCTTGTGGATGGTGGACACCGCACTGGAACCCACACCCTTGGCAATTTCCGAGAGCGTGGGGCTGCGCCCCTCCTCCAGTACGAAAGCCCGGATGAAGTTCAGCACGGCCTGCTGCCGTTTGGTGAGATCACTGGTTTTCATGGGTTTCAATGTAAGAGTGGAGCCGCAGGTCGTCAATCCCTTTTTTTTCGCTTTATTTAAGACCCCCACCCGTGGCCACGCAAGACCGTGGATGGAACCGGCTTCCGCCCTCTGGCATACTGAAGGACGGCCTGATAGATCAAGTATTTACGCCCTCTTCATCGTCTTTCATGCGCCCTTCGCGTCTGCTGTCCTGTCCAGAAAGGAGTCTCCATGACTGCCAGTCCTGCTGCCCCCTCCCCCACCCAGGGAGCGAAAACCCGGATCAATGACTTCTCGATCCAGGTGGCCACGGTCAATGGCTCGGGTTCCCAGACCGCGAACACGGTGCTGCTGCGCGCCATCTTCCAGATGGGCGTCTTCGTCAGCGGCAAGAACCTCTTCCCCTCGAATATCGCCGGCCTCCCCACCTGGTTCACCATCCGCGCCAGCGCCAAGGGCTATGTGGCGCGCAAGGCCAGCAACGAGATGCTGATCCTGATGAACCCCGAGACGGCCAAGGACGACATCGCCAAGGCCGACGTTGGTGCGCTGGTGATCTACGATGAGCCGCTGCAGCTGGACAAGCTGCGCAGCGATCTCTCCTGCATCCCCGTGCCCTTCCAGAAGCTGGTGACGGCCTCCTGTCCCGAGCCCAAGCTGCACAAGCTGGTGAAGAACATGATCTACGTCGGCGTCGCCTCCCGCGTGCTGGGCGTGGACATGGCCGAGGTCAAGAAGGCCATCGCCAAGCAGCTGAAGGGCAAGGACAAGGCCATCGAGCTCAACCAGAACGCCGCCATGGCCGGCTACGACTGGGCCATGGAGAACCTGCCCGACCAGGACCAGGTCCGCGTGGTGCGCGACAACAAGACCCAGGGCCTCATCATCGTGGACGGCAACGAGGCCTGCGCCCTGGGCGCCCTCTTCGCCGGCTGCACCGTGGTGGGCTGGTATCCCATCACCCCCGCTTCGACCCTGGTCGAGACCTTCATCGAGTACGCGCAGGAATACCGCATCGATCCCAAGACGGGCAAGTCCACGGTGGCCATCGTGCAGATGGAGGACGAGCTCGCCTCCGCGGGCGTGGTGCTCGCCGCCGGCTGGGCCGGAGCCCGGTCGATGACCTCCACCTCGGGCCCCGGGGTCTCGCTCATGAGCGAGTTCATCGGCCTGGGCTACTACGTCGAAGCCCCGGGCGTGTTCTACAACGTCGCCCGCACCGGTCCCAGCACCGGCCTGCCCACCCGCACCCAGCAGTCGGACATCGAGCTCTGCGCCAAGTGCAGCCACGGCGACACGCAGCACATCAACCTCTACCCCGGCAACATGGAGGAGTGCTTCCAGTTCTCCTACGATGCCTTCGACCTGGCCGAGCGCTTCCAGACCCCCATCTTCGTGGTCACAGACCTGGACCTGGGCATGCAGAACTGGTCCTCCAAGCCCTTCGACTACCCCACCAAGCCCTATGACCGCGGCAAGGTGCTCAACCAGCAGCAGCTTGCCGAGGCCCAGGACTGGGGCCGCTACAAGGACGTGGATGGGGATGGGATTCCCTACCGCAGCCTGCCCGGCACCCCCGGCGGGAAGGGCGCCTACTTCACCCGCGGCTCGGGCCACAACGCCTATGCCCAGTATTCCGAGAAGCCCGAGGACTACCTCGCGGTGGTGGACCGCCTGAAGCGGAAATACGAGACCGCGAAGACCTACGTGCCCAAGCCCCTCTTCCGCAACCTGGGGTCCGACAAGGGGCTCCTGGCCTTCGGCTCCAGCAACCCCGCGGCCATCGAGGCCCAGGACATCCTGGCCGAGGCCGGTCTCAAGACCGACTACCTGCGGCTGCGCGCCCTGCCCTTCACCGCCGAGGTGGATGCCTTCGTGCAGGAGAAGCAGGTGGTCTACCTGGTCGAACAGAACCGCGACGGCCAGATGGCCAACCTCTTCCGCGAGACCTATCCGGAGTTCGCCACCAAGTTCAAGAGCGTCCTCCACTACGACGGCCACGCCATCGATGCCAAGTGCATCGTGGACCAGATCACCGCCTTCGAGCAGAAGTAAGAGGAGCCGACCATGACCACCCCTACGCCTGCCTCTCCCGCCAACAAGCTCGGCTTCACCAAGCAGGACTATGTGGGCTCCAAGTCCACGCTCTGCGCTGGCTGCGGACATGACGCCATCACGGCCCAGATCATCAACGCCGCCTTCGAGTCCAACATCGAGGGCTACCGGGTCGCCAAGTTCTCGGGCATCGGCTGCTCCTCCAAGACCCCCGCCTACTTCATCAACCAGGGCTGGGGCTTCAACAGCGTCCACGGTCGCATGCCCTCCATGGCCACCGGCGCCTCCCTGGCCAACCGCCAGCTCATCAACATCGGCGTCTCCGGCGACGGCGACTCCATGTCCATCGGCACCGGACAGTTCGTCCACGCGGTGCGGCGCAACGTCGCCATGATCTACATCATCGAGGACAACGGCGTCTACGGCCTCACCAAGGGCCAGTTCTCCGCCACCGCCGACAAGGGCTCGTCCCTGAAGAGTGGCGCAGTCAACGAGTTGCCGCCCATCGACCCCTGCACCCTGGCCATCGAGCTGGGCTGCGGCTTCGTGGCCCGCTGCTTCTCCGGCAACCCCAAGCAGCTGGGCGCCATCCTCAAGGCCGCCTTCGCCTACCAGGGCACCGTGGTGCTGGACATCATCAGCCCCTGCGTCACCTTCAACAACCACGACGCCTCCACGCGCTCCTACAAGCACGTCAAGGACCATGACTTCCCCCTCCATGACCTGGGCTTCATCCAGTATTCCGAGGTCGAGGACGTGGACATCGCCGCGGGCGAGACCGAGCTGGTCACCTTCCCGGACGGCTCCAAGGTCGCCATCAAGGCCATCCATGAGGACTACGACCCCAAGGACCGCTTCGGCGCCATGAAGGCCATCCACGAGTCCATGGAGAAGGGCGAGTTCCTCACCGGGCTGCTCTACATCAACCCGACCCAGCCCCCCCTGCCCGACCTGCTCAACCTGGTCGACGAGCCCCTGGCCAGCCTGGACGAGACCCTTCTCAAGCCCAGCCCCGCCGTCCTCGACGACATCATGAAGGCTCTCATGTAGGCGGTGGTCCACCCAAGGACGCAGCATTGACGCCACCCGTGGTCCCGCTAGACTGGAAAGCCCAGGGCCTGTAGCTCAGCTGGGAGAGCGCTGCGTTCGCAATGCAGAGGTCGTCAGTTCGATCCTGATCAGGTCCACCAAGAGAAATCCCCTGAGCGATCAGGGGATTTTTCTTTACAGCCTCGGCGGCTCTTTCCGCTCAGAGGTGATTGGCAGCTCCCCTGGATCTGTTTAGCTTGAAGCATGCGCGTTCTTCTCATCCTGTTGTCCGCCCTGCTGCTCCAGGCCCAGGCCTTCGATGCCCGGGGCCTTGCCGAGCTCCGGCCGGCCCTCGACCGGGCCATCGAGGCCAAGGTCATACCTGGAGCCGTCTACTGGTGTGACCACGGGGGCAAGGACGTGCACTGGGCGCAGGGCAGCCGGGCTCGGGTTCCTTCGGTCGAGGCCATGACCGAAGACACTGTGTTCGATGCCGCCTCCCTCACCAAGGTCGTGGCCACCCTGCCCTCCATCCTGCTGCTGCTGGACCGCGGGAAGCTGGACCTGGACGCGCCCGTGCAGCGCTACCTGCCCGAGTTCCGGCACCCCCAGGTGACGGTGAAGCACCTGCTCACCCATACCTCAGGCCTGCCCGCGGGCCTCCCGAAGCAGGAGGGACGCAAGGACTGGGTCGGCTACGCGGAAGGCCTCCGCCGCGCCTGCGCCTGCGTGCCGAATCCCGCCCCGGGCCAGCTGTTCCGCTACAGCGATGTGAACTTCATCCTGCTGGGGGAGCTCGTCCACCGCCTGAGCGGGCGCCCCCTGGACGTCTTCGCGGCGCAGGAGGTGTTCGCCCCCCTGGAGATGCGGTCCTCGACCTTCAAGCCGGGCCCCAGCCTGCTGCCGCGCATCGCGCCGACCGAGCCGGACGAGCAGGGTGTCATGCTGCGGGGGGTGGTCCACGATCCCACGGCGCGACGCATGGGCGGAGTGGCCGGCCACGCCGGGCTGTTCACCACCGCGGCCGACCTGGCGAAGTACGCCCGCTTCATCCTGCGCGGCGGACCGCTGCTGAAGCCCGAGACGCTGCGGCTGATGCGCAGTGTCCAGACGCCAGCCACCGTGCCCGAGCGGCGCGGTCTCGGCTGGGACATCGACTCCCTCTACAGCCGGCCCCGCGGCAGCCTCTTCGCCCTGGGCTCCTTCGGGCACACGGGCTTCACCGGAACGTCGATGTGGCTGGACCCCGCCACGGACACCTTCTTCATCCTGCTCACCACGCGCCTGCACCCGGACGGCAAGGGCGACACCCGCGCCCTGAACGCCGAGATCGGCACCCTGACGGCCCGGGCGATCGGACTCACCGTGCGGAAGGACTCGGCCCTCGCCCCACGAGCCGAGACCCAAGCCCCCACCCCGCGGACCGGCCCATGAGCGACCTGCACATCGCACCCCCCGCCAGCCCGGCTGAGCTCGAAGCCTGCGCGGAGCTCATGGCCGCCTCCGAGCCCTGGCTGACCCTGCGTCGGGACCGCGGCACCTGCCTGCGCCTGCTGCGGGATCCAGGCCGGGAGACCTACGTGGCCCACCTCGGCGGGCAGCTGGCGGGCATCCTGGTCCTCAACCTGCAGGGCGCCTTTGTCGGCTACCTCCAGGCGATCTGCCTGGCCCCGGCCTTCCGCGGCCAGGGCCTCGGCTCCCGGCTCATCGCCTTCACGGAGGACCGCATCTTTCGCGACCACCCGAACGTCTTCCTCTGCGTGTCCGGCTTCAACCACGCGGCCCGCCGCCTCTACGAACGCCTTGGCTACACCTGCATCGGCGAGCTCAAGGACTACGTGGTGCCAGGCCAGTCCGAGTGGCTCTACCGCAAGACTCGGGGACCGCTGGCCTGACGCGGCCCGAAGCAACGCCCACCTTGGGGCCCTACTTCGCCACGCCGTCCTGCAGGACCTTGATCTGGAGGTTGAACAGGATCCGACGGTCCTGGTCATCCAGCTCCCCGGCCTCGAGGGCCCGGTAGTGGCGGCGGAAGGCGCGCAGCGAGGCGGCGGGATCCTTCAGCGAATAGCCGATGGTCTTCATGGCCAGCCAGGGGTCGAAGCCCGTCGGGGGATCCACGAGGGTGTCGTCGGGCCACAGGCCGAAGCCACGGTCCGCCAGCTGCTTCCAGGGGAAGAAGCCGCTGGGATCCTGCTTCCGGACGGGATCCACGTCGGCGTGGCCCGTGACCTGGCTGCGGGGGATGCGGTACTTCTGGGTCACATCCTCGAGGATCACCAGCAGGGCATCGATCTGGGCCTGGGGAAAGGGCTCGAA
>JAAXXS010000116.1 GCA_013334395.1 Holophagaceae bacterium
TGGAGCCAACTACAGGATTCGAACCTGCGACCTGCTGATTACGAATCAGCTGCTCTACCAGCTGAGCTAAGTTGGCGCTGGCTATCCAGTTTGCCCGGGGGGGCGGCTGATGGCAACTACTGGCCAAAGCCTGCGGGCAGGCGCATGCCGAGGCTCTTCACCAGGAAGGCGAAGACGTCCGCCCGCTCGGCGATCTGCTTGGTGGTGGGCTTGCCAGCGCCGTGGCCCGCGTTGGTCTCGATGCGGGTGAGGACGGGGGCGGGGCCGGCCTGGGCGGCCTGCAGGGTGGCGGTGAACTTGTGGCTGTGGGCCGGCACCACGCGGTCGTCATGGTCGCCGGTGGTGACCAGGGTGGGCGGGTAATTGGTGCCGGGCTTGAGGGTGTGCAGCGGGGAGAACTTCATCAGGCCCTCGAAGCCAGCCTTGGTATCGGACACCAGATAGTCGCTCTTCCAGGCCCAGCCGATGGTGAACTTGTGGTAGCGCAGCATGTCCATGACACCTACCTCGGGCACGGCGGCGCCGAAGAGGTCCGGTCGCTGGGTCAGGCAAGCGCCCACCAGCAGGCCGCCATTGGAGCCGCCGTTGATGGCCAGCTTCGGGGTGGAGGTGTACTTGTTGGCGATGAGCCACTCGGCACCCGCGATGAAGTCGTCGAACACATTCTGCTTCTTGTCGAGCCGGCCCGCGTCGTGCCAGGCCTCGCCGTACTCGCCGCCGCCGCGCAGGTTGGCCAGGGCGTAGACGCCGCCCATCTCCAGCCAGACCACCCGGGACACGGAGAAGCCGGGCGTGAGGGAGACATCGAAGCCGCCGTAGCCGTAGAGGAAGGTCGGGTTCTGGCCATCCAGCTTCAGGCCCTTCTTGTGGACCAGGAACATGGGGATCTTGGTGCCGTCCTTGCTGGGGTAGAAGACCTGCTTCACGGTGTAGGCCGCCGGATCAAAGTCCACCTTGGGCGCCCGGAACACCTCGCTCTTGCGGGTCTTCAGGTCCAGCTGGTAGATGGTCGAGGGCTGGGCGAAGGAGGTGAAGGAGTAATAGGTGGCCTTGTCCTCGCGCCGGCCGTGGAAGCCGTCCACGGTGCCCAGGGTGGGCAGCGCCAGGCTGCCGCGGACCTTGCCGTCCAGTCCGTGGAAGCTGACCGCCGAGTGGGCGTCCTTCATCCAGGTGGCCACGAAGGTGTTGCCCACCAGGCTCACGGCGGAGAGGACGTCGCGGCCCTTGGCCTCGGGGATGAGCTCCCGCCAGGGCTTGGGGGAGCCGAAGGGGATGGCCACCAGGCGGCTGCGGGGGGCGCTCTTGTTGGTCTTGATGTAGAAGAGGTCGCCGTCATTGCCCACCAGGGAATACTGGGCATCGAAGGCATCCAGGAAGGGCACCACAGCGGCCTCGGGCCGGGTCAGGTCCTTGAGGAAGACGCGGTTGTTCCGGTCCGTGCCCTCGCTCTGGGAGATCACCAGCCAGCGGCCATCCTCGGTGACCTCGGAGTGGAAGCCCCAGTCCGGCTGGTCCTTGCGCTCAAAGACCAGCACGTCCTGGTCCTGGGCGGTGCCCACCTTGTGGAAATAGACCTTGGGGAACTTGTTGACGCCCGTGAGGGCCCCGCCCTCCTTGGGGGCGTCGTAGCGGCTGTAGAAGAAGCCGGAGCCGTCCTTCCTCCAGGCGGCGCCACTGAACTTGGACCAGCGGATCTCATCCCCGAGGTCCTTGCCGGTGGCCACGTCGCGCACCTTCCAGGTCTGCCAGTCGGAACCGGCCGTGGACACCGAGTAGGCCAGCAGGCGGCCGTCCTCGGAGATGCTGGTGCCCGACAGGGCCACGGTGCCATCCTTGCTGAGGGTGTTCGGGTCCAGCAGCACGCGGGCGGGCTGGGCCGGATCGGACAGGACGAACAGCACGGACTGGTTCTGCAGCCCGCTGTTGTGGGTGTAGAAGGTTTGCCCGCCCTGCTTGTGGGGCACCCCGAAGCGCTCGAAGTTCTGCAGCTTCGTGAGCCGCGCGCGCAGCTTGTCCCGCTCGGGGATCTGCTCGAGGTAGGCGTAGGTCACCTTGTTCTGGGCCTCGACCCAGGCCTTGGTCTCTGCCGAGTTGTCGTCCTCCAGCCAGCGGTAGGGGTCCGCCACCTTGGTCCCGAAGTAGTCCTCCACCACGTCCGCCCGGCGAGTCGGCGGGGGGGCCAGCGGGGCTGCGGCGGAAAGGACGGTGCCGGCGAGGGCGAGTGCCATGGGAAGGATCCTCATATCAGCGGTCTCCAGGGAAACGCTCATTCTCCCACCGATCTGCGGTGGAATCCCAGCCGTGCAAGCCGGGGGCCTTGGTGGTAGGCTCGGCACGTCCTGGAGGTTTCTTTGGTCCCGCCATCCAGCAAGAAGGTCTTCGTCCTCGATACGAATGTCCTGTTGCACGATCCGAACTCGATCCTCCACTTCCAGGAACACGATGTGGTGCTGCCCATCGTGGTCATCGAGGAGATCGACCACTTCAAGAAGGACCAGACCGAGGTGGGCCGCAACGCCCGGGCCGTCTCGCGCCTGCTGGACCGGCTGCGCACCAGCGGCACCCTCAGCCGGGGCGTGCCCCTGGAGGGCGGCGGCACCCTGAAGGTGGACGTGGCCGCCCACAACCTGGACCTGGGCATCCTGTCCGCGGACAAGCACAAGGCTGACAACCAGATCCTGGCCTGCGTCCGGGAGCTGCTGCACACCTCCAAGAACAAAGTGGTCCTCGTGACCAAGGACACGAACCTGCGCATCAAGGCCGACGCCATCGGCGTGGACGCCGAGGACTACACCACCGACATGGTGGAGATGGACGAGCTCTACACCGGCCACAAGAGCTGGGAGGTGGACTCGGTCCAGGTGGACCAGCTCTACGACGGCGGCCTCAAGCCGGACCCCGAACTGGCCCTCTACCCCAACCAGTTCCTGACCCTGGTGGACAAGGCCAACCCCAACCACACGGCCCTGGCCCGCTTCCAGACCGCCGAGGGCCTCCTGCGGCCCCTGAAGCGCGTGGAGTCCTATCCCTGGGGCATCAAGCCCCGCAACCGCGAGCAGCAGTTCGCCCTGGAGCTGCTGCTGGATCCCGCCGTCCAGATCGTCACCCTGCTGGGCAAGGCTGGAACGGGTAAGACCCTGCTGGCCATCGCCGCGGGCCTGCAGCAGGTGGTGGATGACGAAGCCTACGACAAGATCCTGGTGAGCCGGCCTGTCATGCCCATGGGCCGGGACCTGGGCTACCTGCCGGGCGACATCAGCGAGAAGCTGCGGCCCTACATGCAGCCCATCTACGACAACCTCGAGTTCATCGTGGCCGCCAACACCGAGGCCCGGCGCCGCAGCACCATGACCGCGGGCCAGCTGGAGGAGGCGGGCTACCTCAGCGTCGAGCCCCTCACCTACATCCGCGGCCGCAGCATCCCCAAGCAGTACCTGGTGGTGGACGAGGCCCAGAACCTCACGCCCCACGAGGTGAAGACGATCCTCACCCGCGCCGGCGAAGGCACCAAGGTGATCTTCACGGGCGATCCGCACCAGATCGACAACCCCTATGTGGATGCCAGCACCAACGGCCTGAGCTTCCTGGCCGAGCACTTCAAGCACCTCGACATCTCCGGCCACGTCACCCTCCAGAAGGGCGAGCGCAGCAAGCTGGCCGAGCTGGCGAGCAACCTCCTCTAGGAACTCCTCATGGTCGACTCCTCCTGGGACAACAGCGGCCAGGGTGCCCCTGCCAAGACCGGCCTGCCCCTCTGGGGCAAGATCGGCCTCGGTTGCGGGGTGGCCTTCCTCATCCTGATGGGCACCTGCGTGGGCGGAGCCGCCTTCGTCCGCCACAAGCTCAAGCAGGATCCAGAGGGCTTCAAGAACAAGGTCATGGGCTTCGCCCTCGACAAGATGAAGCCGGACTGGGACGACTTCCGGGCGGTGGTCGCGCAGCTGCGCACCCCGGACGGCTGCCGGGGCCTCTATGCCGCCAGCCCCGAGCTGGCCAAGACCTGGGCCACGGAAGCGGACTTCCTGGCTGCCGCGGCCAAGTGGCAGGACGAGCTGGCCCCGACTCCGGAGCTGACGCCTGACCTCATGGAGCACCACGGCCTGCAGATCAACCGTGACTTCGGCGGCAAGGTGACCGTAGGGTGGAGCCCCCGGCCCGGCCCCGCCGTCTACGTGACCTTCGCCCGGGCGCGGAAGCAGGGCGAGACGGGACCCCGGCAGGTGGTGGACCTGGACGTCCGCCGATAACCTGCGATCAGCATTGAGCCTGCGGGGATTTTCCGCCAAGATGCAGGCATGACTGCTGCTTCCGGATCCGTATCTGATGCCCTGGCCCTGCTCACCAAAGGCACGGTGACCTGCCACAAGCTCGAGCAGCTGGAGGCCAAGCTCAAGGAAGGGCGGCCTTTGCGCATCAAGGCCGGCTTCGACCCCACCGCCCCGGACCTGCACCTGGGCCATGGCGTGCTCATCCGCAAGATGGCCCAGTTCCAGAAGCTGGGCCACGAGGTCACCTTCCTGATCGGCGACTTCACCGGCCTCATCGGCGATCCCACCGGCAAGAAGGCCACCCGCCCCCCCCTGACCCGGGAGGAGGTCCTGGCCAACGCCGAGACCTACAAGGCCCAGGTCTTCAAGATCCTGGATCCCGAGAAGACCAAGGTCAGGTTCAACAGCGAGTGGTTCGGGGACTTCCGGGGGGACCAGTGGATCCGCCTCGCCTCCCGCTTCACCCTGGCACAGATGCTGGAGCGCAACGACTTCGCCAAGCGCATGGAGGCCCACGAGCCCATCTCCATGCACGAGTTGCTCTACCCCATGAGCCAGGCCTATGACAGCGTGGCCCTGGAGGCCGACGTGGAGCTGGGCGGCAACGACCAGCTGTTCAACCTGATGCAGGGCCGGATCCTCATGGAGGCCTCGGGCCAGAAGCCCCAGGTGGTGCTGACGGTGCCCCTGCTGGTGGGCCTGGACGGCGTGGAGAAGATGTCCAAGTCCATGGGCAACTACATCGGCTTCCTGGAGGACCCGGACACCCAGTTCGGCAAGGCCATGAGCGTCAGCGACAACCTGATGTGGGACTGGTACCTGTTGCTCACGGACCTGCTGCCCGCGGAGATCGGCGCCCTGAAGCAGGGCCACCCCATGGATGCCAAGAAGGGCCTGGCCCGGCGCATCGTGACCGACTTCCATGGCGAGGCCGCCGGCCAGGAGGCCCAGGACCGCTGGGTGCGCCGCTTCTCGGAGCGCAGCCAGGAGCAGGCCCCGGAGATTCCCATGGCCCCCACGGACGGGGAGCTGCCCCTGGCCCGCCTGCTGGTGGACCGGGGCCTGGCCACCAGCCGCAAGGAGGCCGAGCGCCTCATCGGCCAAGGGGCCGTGAGCCTGGACGGTGCCAAGGCGGTGGATCCCGCCCTGCGCCTGGCCCTGGTGCCGGGCCAGTCCCTGCTGGTCAAGGTCGGCAAACTCAAGCTGGAACGGTGGGTGGTGTCATGAGTCTTCCTGCCCTGAAGGATCTCTTCGAACGCCAGCGGACCCGGGCCACCGGGCTCTGGGTGCTGGGCGAGGAGCCCAAGCGCACGGTCTATATGGAGGCCGGGGACATCGTCTTCGCCACCAGCACGGACCCCCTGGACCGCCTCACCCACCTGCTGGTGGAGCGAGGGAAGATCACCCAGGCCCAGCTCGACTACGCCATGGCCAACCTCAATCCGGGCATGTCCATCGGCAAGAACCTCATCGAGATGGGCTTCATCACCCAGCGGGACCTGCTGGCCGTGGCCAAGGGCCAGGTGGAGCGGGTGGTCGGAACCTGCCTGGCCAATACCGGGGAGACACCCACGTTCGAGGCCCGGGAACTCGACGCCCGCACCGTTCGCCTGCCTTTCGACACGCCAGCCATGCTGCTGGCCGGGGTGCTGGCCCTCAGCGACCGGGAGCTCATGCTGGAGGAGCTGGGTCCCCTCAACCAGGTCGTGGTCCTGGAGACCCGGCGCCTGCAGGACTTCACCCTGCCCGCCGATCTGGCCAAGCTGCCGGGCCTGCTGGACGGCACCCGGACCCTTCTGGAGCTCAGCCGGGAGACCAGCGTCGAGCCCTTCCGCCTGGGTGCCTTCATGCTGTTCCTCCGGGAGATGGGCTGGGCGCGCCTCCACGAGCTGCCCCCCCTGGACCGGAGTGCCCTGGAGCGGGCCCTGGAGCCCTCGGAAACAACGATTTCACCGGCACTGCCCGAGCCAGAGGTGGCCCCCGAGCCCCTGCTGGCGGAGGAACCAGCCGCCAGTCCCTACAGCACTCAGGAGGTCAACCAGCCACCTGCGGAGGTCGAGCACCTGAGCCTCGAGGATGAGCTGGAGGAGCCCCTTCTCACGGTTCCGGAGGAGCCCTTGCCCACCCCGGAGCCCGCCCTGCCCATCCAGCACGAAGAGGAGGTTGGCATGGAAGAACCCCCACCTGCCGAGATCCCCGAGGCCGAGGCCGCCGCCCCAGCCCCCCGCAAGTGGCTGCTGCTGCTGCTCATTCCCCTGGTCGGCCTGGGTCTCTGGGCCGGGCTCAAGTGGGCCCGGCGGCCCCGGCCAGCCGCCGTCGCGCCCAAGGTGGAACCGGCCCCGGTTCCCAAGCCCACGCCACCCCCCCCGGCGGCGGACCCGGCACCCGAGACGGCAAAGCCCGCTCCAGCCCCGGCCCCGGAACCCAAGGCCGCCCCGGAACCTGCCAAGCCAGCCCCGCCCGTGGTCAGCGGCCCTGCATCAAAATCCCAGCGCCTCCAGACCATCGCCCAGGGCAACTGGAAGCAGGCCATCGCCGAAGGCACCGCCCAGCGGGAGTCCTTGCAGAGCCGGTGGACGCTCCGGCTGGAGATCGCCTGCGAGGGTGCCACCGTCCAGCAGGCCGCCGAGCTGCTGAAGAAGCAGGACCCGGACCTGTTCATCGTGCCCATGGCGATGCGGGACGGCCGGACCTGCTACCAGGTCTTCCTGGGTTCCTACGGCTCTGAAGCTGCGGCCAAGGCGGCGGCCCAGAGCCTGCCGGCCCCCTTCCTGGTGGAAGGGAACCGCCCGAAGCCCTTCCGGGTGGCCCAGATACCCGATCGGCAGTAAATCTAAACTCGACCATCGTTAGATATACGGCTATTGAAATGATCGGTCCTTTACAAACAGGGCCGATTGTCGATACTGTATATGTATACGAGTCGGACCTATAATTATTGGCCGACTGATCTTTGTGGAGTCCGATGCTGTCCCTCTTCCATCCAACCAATTGGAGTCAGGCGTGTGTGTCGTGGATCCACGAGATCCAGGTCGCCTTCGACCCTCCAACGCCGGTGGAACTTGGGAAAGGTGGCTTCCTCAGGATCATGCGCCTGCCCACACGGGGCTTGGCGGCGCTGGTGGCGCTCAGCTTCACCCTGCACTGCACCCGGCCGCCCGTGGCCTGGGCGCCCACCCCGGCAGGTTCGCGCAGCCCTGGCGCTGCCGAGGGACAGCCCTACATGGAAGAGGGTCAGGCCAGCTGGTATGGCGGGGCTGATGACGGCTTTGCCGGGCGGCCCACGGCCAACGGCGAGATCTTCGACCCTGAGCAGTTCACCTGCGCCCACCGCACCCTGCCCCTGGGCAGCTTCGTGGAAGTCGAGAACCTGGAGAACCGCAAGCGCACCGTGCTGCGGGTGAACGACCGGGGTCCCTTCATGAAGGGCCGCATCCTCGATCTGTCCAAGCGTGGTGCCAAGGAGCTCGGCTTTCTGGGTGTCGGCACCACCCGCATCCGCCTCCGCACCGTGGATGCCATGGGTCTGCCCGTGGCGTTGGACCCGGCCTTCGACAAGGCGAACCCCTACGTCGTGCAGGTGGCCGCACTTTCAAATCCCAAGAATATCGAGGCACTTAGACACGAACTTGAAAACACCTTCGGCGAGGTCTCCCTCCAGGGGGTCACCACCCGGGGGGGCCTGACCGTGAAGCG
>JAAXXS010000297.1 GCA_013334395.1 Holophagaceae bacterium
GAACAAGAATAGCAGGGGCACTCGGCGCGCTCGCCGCGCCCCGGCTCACACCTCCAGCACCGCCCGCAGCGACGCGCCCAGGGCCCGCAGCTGGGCCGGGGTCACGCGGCCCAGGCGCTTCGTGAGGCGGCCCTTGTCCACGGTGAACACCTGGGTGGCGTTGGCCCAGGAGTCGGCGCTCAGGCCGTTGTCCTTGCCCTTGGGGATGGGCACGTAGAAGGCATAGGGCCGCCCCTGGGTGGTGAGCGGCACCAGGATGGTGGTGCGGGCGCCCTCGGCGTGGTTGCCCAGGTCCGACTGGATGATGAGCCCCGGCCGGAAGCCCCCCTGCTCCGAGCCCCGCCCGGGACTCCAGTCCAGCAGCCAGAGCTCGCCGCGGCTGCAGCGGGGCAGCGCCCCGGTCACTTGGGCTTCCGGGCCCGGTAGGCACGCCGCCGGGGTTCGGCCGCCACCTCTGCCTGGGCCGTGAAGGCGTAGCTCACCTCCTGGGCCTCCGCATCCTGGCCGTAGGCCGCCCAGTCCGCCGCCAGCCGCTTCCGCGCCTCTGCCGCCTGCTCCCGCCGCAGCAGGGCCACCAGCCAGCCGTTCGCGCTCAGGGCGTGGGCTTCCGCCGCCTTGTGCAGGAAGGCCGCCAGGTCGTCATCGAGTCGGAGCGTGGTGCTGAACATTGTTGGGGGCTCCTCGTTCTTTGGTGGTGGCTTGCTTTGAAATCATTTTATGATTTCAAAGATAGAAAGCAAGGGCTGGGGAGAACCTCCGGTTCTCTGAGCACCCCTCCCATGCTTTTCACCTGACCCGATCGCGCAGCGATCGGGTTCAACACGGCACAATGGTCACCATGGACGCCCAACACTTCCGCCGCCTTGGTTATCAGCTCGTGGACTGGATCGCAGACTACCGCGAGGGCCTCGAGCGCCTGCCCGTCATGAGCCAGGCGCAGCCCGGGGACATCCGGGCTGCGTTCCCGGATCACCCGCCGCTCAAAGGCGGGCGCATGGACCAGGCCCTGGCGGCGCTGGACCGGGACATCCTGCCGGGCATCACCCACTGGAACCATCCATCGTTTTTTGCTTACTTCCCCAGTAACACCAGCTACAGCTCGATCCTTGGGGACCTTGCCACGGCGGGCCTGGGCGCCCAGGGCATGAGCTGGCAGACCAGCCCCGCGGCCACCGAGGTCGAAGAGGTCGTCATGGACTGGCTGCGCCAGATGGTGGGCCTCAGCCCAGCCTTCACGGGCGTCATCCACGACACCGCCAGTACGGCCACCTTCACGGCCCTGCTCTGCGCCCGGGAGCGCACCTCGGGCTACGCCCAGAGCGGCGAGGGCCTGCAGAGCGGCGAGGCGCCCATGGTGGTCTACGCCTCGGACCAGGGCCACAGCAGCATCGAAAAAGCCGCCCTGCTGGCGGGCTTCGGCCGCAGCTTCCTGCGCCTGATCCCGACCGATGAGAACCACGCCCTGCGCGTGGACCTGCTCAAGGCTGCCATCGAGAAGGACCTGGAGATCGGCCTGCGGCCCTGCGCCCTGGTCGCCGCCGTGGGCACCACGGGCACTACCGCCCTGGACCCCATTGCCGAGCTGGCGGCGCTGGCCAAAGAATACGGGCTCTGGCTCCACGTGGATGCAGCCCTGGCGGGCACGGCCATGGTGCTGCCCGAGTGCCGCTGGATGTGGGCGGGCATCGAGGGCGCCGACAGCCTGGTCTTCAACCCCCACAAGTGGATGGGCGTGGGCTTCGACCTCAGCGCCTACTACGTGCGGGACCCCCAGCACCTCATCCGGGTCATGAGTACCAATCCGGTCTATCTGCGCACGGCCCAGGACGGCCAGGTGAGCAACTTCCGCGACTGGCACATCCAGCTGGGCCGCCGCTTCCGGGCGCTCAAGCTGTGGTTCTACCTCATGGACGTGGGCGTCGAAGGCCTGCAGGCCCGCCTGCGCAGGGACCTGGACCACGCCCAGTGGCTGAAGGACCAGGTGAACGCCGCCCCGGACTGGGAACGTCTGGCCCCCGTGCCCCTGCAGACCGTGTGCCTCCGCCATCTCAAGCCCGGCCTGGACGAGCCCGCCCTCGCCGCCCACAACCTCGCCATTGCCAAGCGCATCAACGACAGCGGCAAGGCCTACCTCACGCCCTCCGTCCTCAAAGGAACGCAGATGCTGCGCGTGAGCATCGGCGCCGAGACCACTGAGCGCCGCCACGTCGAAGCCCTCTGGACCCTGCTCACCCAGGCCGCGGCGGAATAACACCACCGCAAAGAAAACTTACTTTTAATCACAAAGGGCACAAAGGGCACAAA
>JAAXXS010000117.1 GCA_013334395.1 Holophagaceae bacterium
AAAGACCAGCGCCACCATCATCTCGACGAGGCTGAAACCGGTTGAACGTCGCTTGGAGTGTGGAGTCATGGCGTCCTCAGTAGCGGATGACGCGGCTGAAGCTCAGCCACTTCTGGGTCGTGGCAGTCCCCGTGGTGGACTCCTGCCAGCTGACGTTGACCACCACCTCGGCGGACATGGAGGCGGAAGCGGCCGCGGGAACCACGTTCTGGGTCCGGCGAACCCAGTTCACGGAGAAGATCGCGCGGTCCAGGGAGGGCCGGCCATCCAGGTCGAACGTGGTCCTGGCCGTGCCGCCCGCATCCTTGACGGAATAGACGACCGGCGTGTCGGCACCGGCGTTGGCAAGCAGGTAGCTGGCGGCGAAAGCCGTCTGGCCATTGGATCTTAGCTGCGCGGTCAGCCGGCCGTCGGCTGCCAGGCTCTCCATCACCTCATGGGCGAGGTAGGCGGCGGTGTCCCGCTGGCGGCCGCCGCTGGCGGCCCGCACGTTGGTGGCCATGAGGGCGGTGAGCCCGAGCAGGCCCACGCCGAGGATGAAGGCGACGACCAGGAACTCAACCATCGAGAAGCCCCGGTGGGCTCTGGCCCGAAATGGGAACGACGCTCGGGTCATCACAGGCGGCTCCAAGGTGGGGTCGTAGAAGCAGGGTTCTGCTTGAGGTAGGTGGAGATGCCGCTGCCCGGGCTCACGATGATGAGCCCCAGGCGGTTCCCGCTGGAGAAGACGGTGCCGCTGCGGGCCCCGGCCACGGTCACGAAGAACTCGGTGTTGATCGAGCCGTTGCTCATGAAGTAGTAGGTGGGAGTCGTGGTGGTGGCATAGAAAGTGGTGTTCCAGGTGGCTGTGTTCTGCACGTGCGCCGTAATGGCTGCTACGTTCTTGGGAACCGTGCCAGCGCCGGTGACCGCAAGGCCGAGGTCGGCGCTGCCACCGATGGACAGGAAGCGGGACTCCGAGGGCGGCAGCACCCAGGCGCCCTGGGGGCCATTCGGGTCAACGGTCACGGCTCCATTGGCGGCGAGGGTCGCGAAGCCCCACTGCAGCCCTGGACTGGTCGTCCCCACGCCGGTGGGCTGGAGGTAGACCATCCGACCGCTGCTCAGCGCCAAGGTCTGCGCGTGGCGCAGGGCCCCGCTCAGGCTGGACGTACCCGACTTCACGGCGGCAGGGATGGGGCTCTGCACCATCATGGCGCCAGCCGTGGCCAGAACCCCGACGATCACGAGGACCACCAGCACTTCGATAAGGGAATACCCGCCATTCTTGCGCTGCGGGGTGTTGAATGGGCCCATGGCGACCTCGACTCTGTGAGTCAAGGATCGAGAATCTAGACAAATTTAGTTAAATCATCTCAAATTATTTATTAACAATATTTAAAAAATCTAGACAAATGCGACATCTGGTTCAAATACGACAAGTGTATAAAATTTATACACTACCCGAACTGCAGGGGGTCCCGGTCCACCTGGATCAGCCCGCCGGGCTCCAGGGGATGGCGGGCGAGGACCTCGCCCAGGGCGCCGCGGCTGCCCTTCAGCAGCAGGTGCATGCGCCAGCGGTCCTTGACCCGGGGTACGGGGGCCTCCAGGGGGCCGAGGATGCGCAGGCCCGGCACGGTGAGCCGCTGGCGGAAGGTCTCCAGGGCGTCCCGGGCCTGTTGAGGCGTGTCCGCCTCGGCGCGGTAGAGCGACAGCGCCGTGAAGGGGGGATAGCCCAGGCCCTGCCGGAAGGGTAGCTCCGAGGCGGCGAAGCCCTCGAAGTCCTGGGCCAGCGCGAAGCTGATGGCCGGGTGATCCGGCGAGTAGGTCTGGAGGATCACCCGGCCCTGCAGCTCGGCCCGCCCGGCCCTACCGGCCACCTGGGTGAGCAGCTGGAATGTGCGCTCCGAGGCCCGGAAGTCCGCCACCTTGAGGCCCTGGTCGGCGTTGATGACCCCCACCAGGGTGAGGCGGGGGAAGGTGTGCCCTTTGGCCAGCATCTGGGTGCCCACCAGGATGTCCACCTCGCCGGCCTCGGCGGCCAGCAGACCGGCTTCGAGGGAGCCCCGCCGCCGGGTGGTGTCGCGGTCCAGGCGCAGGACCCGGGCCGTGGTGAACAGCTGCCGCAGGTGCTCCTCCACCTGCTCGGTGCCCTCGCCCACGCCCCGCAGGTGCTCGGCGCCGCAGTCGGGGCAGGCCTCGGGCGGCACGGTCTCGTGGCCGCAGAGGTGGCAGCGCAGGCGGAAGTCGCCCCGGTGGTAGGTCAGCGAGATGGCGCAGTGCGGGCAGCCGAGGTTCTTGCCGCAGGCGCGGCACATCCAGAAGTTCTCGTAGCCGCGGCGGTTCAGCAGCAGCAGCGACTGCTCGCCCCGGGCCACGGTCTCGGTGAGCGCCTTGAGCAGGGGCGGCGCGAAGATCACCTTCCGCCGCGCCTGCCGGTAGGCGTCGCGCAGGTCCACGATCTCCACCGTGGGCAGCGTGACGCCCGCGGGCCGCTGGGTGAGCCGCAGCAGCCGGTAGCGCCCGGTCTGGGCGGCCTGCCAGCTCTCCAGGCTGGGGGTGGCGCTGCCCAGCACGATGGGGCAGTCCTCCAGTTGGGCGCGCTTGATGGCCAGATCCCGGGCGTTGACGCGGGGGTGCTCCTCAGACTTGTAGGAGCCCTCCTGCTCCTCGTCCACGACGATGAGCCCGATGTCGCGCAGGGGCGCCAGCACCGCGTTCCGCACGCCCACGAAGAGGTCCGCCCCGTTGAACAGCAGGCGCACCACATCGCCGTGCTTCTCGCCGGCGTTGAGGCCCGCGTGGCCCACGGCGACGCGGCCGGGGAAGCGGGCCTCCAGCCGCTCCAGGAGGCTGCCCGTGAGGCCGATCTCCGGCACCAGCCACAGCACGCGGCGGCCCGCGGCCAGCACGCGCTCGGCCAGGGCCAGATAGACCTCGGTCTTGCCCGAGCCCGTGACCCCCTGCAGCAGGTGGACGGCGAAGGCCCCGAGCGCCACCGCATCCAGAGCCGTCTGCTGCTCGTCGTTCAGGACCACGGTGCGGTCCGTGCCCGCCTCCCGGCGCTGGGCCAGCAGGTCCACCCGCTTCATGCGCGTGACCAGGCCCCGCTTCTCCAGGGTGTTCAGCACCGAGGCCCCCACGTCCGCGGCCTCGAGCAGCTCCGGCTCCATGAGGGACCCGCCCGCCTCCTCCAGGGCCAGCAGCAGCTTGGCCTGGGCCGGGGTCACCCGGGGCGGATGCGGGGCCCCGGTGAGGCGCACTTCCGTGAAGCCAGCGCCGCGCCTCAGGGCCCGGTGCAGCAGCGTCGGCAGCAGCGTGGGCTCCCGGTGCCAGGCCTCGCCGAGGTCGGCCAGGACGCCCCAGGCGCCGCGGTCGCGGTGGAAGGACAGCCGCTGGCCATCCTCATCGGCCTCCCAGTTCGGCAGCAGCGCCTGCGGCAGGCTGAGGGGCAGCAGGTGGGCCTCCAGGCAGCCGTAGTAGCGGGCGGCGAAGGTGTGCAGCTCTCGCAGCCTGGGCGGCAGCAGGGGGAAGGGATCCAGCACCAGCTCGATGGGTCGCAGCTTCGCGGCGGGCGGGGCCGGATCCGGCCCCATGGCCAGCCCGAAGGCCAGGCTGTTGCGCAGCTTCACCCGCACTCGCACCCCGACGGGGAGGTCCTCCGGCGCCAGGTAGGTGAGCGGCGGCAGGGGCCGGTTCAGCTGGATCCGCGTCGGCACCAGGTTGGGGGCGGTTCCGCTCATCGGGCCGGGGCCTGGGTGAGGGCGCCCCACCGCAGGGCGAGGTCGCTGCGGTTGAGCCGCTGGGCCAGGTCCCGGGCCTGGGCGGCCACCCCTTCCCAGCGCAGGGCCTCGATGGCCTGCAGCACCACCTGGTCCGCCGCGCCCGCGTCCCCCAGGCTGATGAGGGACTCCACCAGCGGCTGCAGGATCCGCGACCAGATCCGCTCGCCGGGTCCTTGGCCCATGGCCGCCCGCCGGCCATCCCGACGCCACTCGTCCCAGCGGGGCTCCATGGCCTCCCGGATGGCGCGCCAGTCGCCGCGCTTCTTGGCGTCGCGCACGAAGGCCTCGAGCACCGCCGCCGGCGGCCAGTCCTCGGGCGCGGTCCCCGGGAGGGGTTCCAGGCTGGCCAGCAGCGGCGCGAGGGGCCGTCCGCCGGAGATGTCCGCGCCCAGGATCCAGATGCGCCAGAGGTCCCAGGCGTTGGGCTGGCGGCGCAGGGCGTCCTCGACCAGGGGCAGGTGCCGCGACCAGAGGGCCCGCATGGTGGCCGAGTGGGTGGCCTCGCCCCCGGTGAGGGCCCAGGGCAGGTCCGAGGAGACCTCCAGCCAGTCGCCCTGGAACAGGTGGTCCAGCAGCCGCGCGGTCTCCGACCAGATCTTGCCGTCCAGCTCGGTGCTCAGCAGCAGGGGCTCGCCCGGTTTCCCGGCCGCCTCCTCGGCGGCCTTCTTCTCGATCTCGGGACCCAGCGCCTTCTGGGTGCGGCGGCAGGCCACCAGGGTGCGCTCGCGCAGCAGCGCCGCCTGAGCCTCCAGGTGGTCCCCGTTCCGGGTCAGGAACTCGGCCAGCTCCTGGGCCCGGGTCTTCAGGCCGGCGCGCTCCGCCGCCGCAGACAGCTTCGCGGCCTCGGGCGGGGTGGCCCCTTCCGCCAGCACGCGCCCGTCGGCATCGACCAGGGCCCAGTGGCCGCCCCGGACCCAGCCGTAGCGCTCGCGGACGTAGGTGGACAGGGTGTCCGGCTTCTTGCCGCCCACCAGCACCAGCGGGAGATTCAGCGCCACCAAGGCGTCATCCTGCAGGGCCGCCCGGGCCGGGGTCCCCCAGGTGGCACTCTCGTCCTCCAGCACCAGCCACATGCCCAGGCGGTTCTGCTTCAGCTGCCGGGCGAAGGCCTCGGCGGGCCCCAGCGCCTTTGGTGCCTGCGCGACCAGGGCCACGGAAAGGAGCATCAGGACGGGGCCGCGCATGGTGGGTCTCCAGATTGCCAAGTTACACTATCCGGATGCTGGTCCTGGGCCTTGAATCCTCCTGCGACGACTGCTCCGCCGCGGTGGTGGAGGAGACGCCCGCGGGCCCGCGGCTCCGCTCCCTCGTGCGGGAGAGCCAGGACGCCATCCACGGGCCCTTCGGCGGCGTGGTCCCCGAGCTGGCGGCCCGGGAGCACCTGCTGCAGGTGCGCGCGGTCATGGCGGGCGCCCTCGCCCAGGCGGGCGTCGGCTGGGCGGACCTGGACCGCATCGCCGTCACCCGCGGCCCCGGCCTGGTCGGGAGCCTCCTGGCCACCTTCAGCGCCAGCAAGGCCGCGGCCTGGCGGCACGGACTGCCCTGGGTGGGCGTCCACCACCTGCTGGGTCACCTGAACGCGGCCCGCTTCGCGGCGCCGGACCTGCCCTTCCCGGCCCTGGTGCTGCTGGTCTCCGGGGGCCACACCCACCTCTACCGGGCCGAAGACTGGACCTCCCTGCAGCTGCTGCAGAAGACCCGGGACGACGCCGCCGGCGAGGCCTTCGACAAGACCGCCCGCATGCTGAACCTGGGCTACCCCGGGGGTCCCGTGGTGGACGCCTGCGCCCAGACCGCGGGCCGGGCCGCCGAGCCCTTCACGCCGCCCAAGTTCCGGGACGGCAAGGCCTCCTGGAGCTTCTCGGGCCTCAAGACCGGCGTGAAGCTGCGGGTGGAGCGGAACCCCCGCCTGGCCTCGGCGGGCGCGGCGGATCCCGAGGTCCAGGGCCTCTGCCGCAGCCTCCAGGAGGCCATCGCCACCTGGCTGCTGAAGCCCATCCCCGCCCTCGCCGAGGAGCACGGCGCTCGCAGCCTCGTGCTCAGCGGAGGCGTGGCCTGCAACTCCCGGCTCCGCGCCGAGGCCGCCCTGCTCGCGGCCAAGCATGGCCTGGTGCTGGCCATCCCCGAGCCCCGCCTCTGCACCGACAACGGCGCCATGATCGCCGCCGCCGGCGCCCTGCTGGAGCCCGATCCCGACCCCTGGCCCCAGAACGCCGACGCCGACCTGAAACTCGGAGGACCCCATGGATGTCAGTCGTGAGGATGTCTTGCGGTGTGCGCAGCTGGCGCGCTTGAGTTTGCGGGAGGACGAGGTCGAGCCCATGCGCGAGGCCATGGCGCGGATGCTGAGCCACGCCGCCAGCCTGGACGAGCTGCCGCTGGAGAGCATCGAGCCCCTGCTCACGGGCCTGGAGCAGCCCCTGCCCCGCCGGGCGGACGAGCCCGGCAGCTCCTTCAGCCAAGCGGAGGCCCTGGCAAACGCCCCGCAGCAGGACCGGGGCATGTTCGTGGTGCCGAAAGTACTCTAGACCCCTCGGCAGACCCGAGTGGGCCGATGCTGGGGCCCGCAACGGGCTGGGTTCGAAGCTGTGGCCCAGCCCAGCCACACCAGCCCCAACTCGGAGCGCAGCCATGGTGGCTGCCCCCTATTGGTGCGCACTTGGTGGCCCCGCCCAAGGGGCCATGCTTTACTTGGCGTGCTTGGCGCCTTGGCGGTGATCTTTACTTCTTTGAATGGAATCCCGGATTACCAGTCGCCGCCACCGGAGTCGCCGCCGCCGGAGTCGCCCCAGTCGCCACCACCGGAATCCCCACCGCCGGAGTCACCCCAGTCGCTGGACGAGCCGCCGGAGCTGTCGCCGCCGAAGCCATCGCCGTCCTGGTTGCGGTGTTCATGGTGGCTTCCGCCGCCCATCATGCTGCCGAGCATCATGCCTGTCAGCAGCCCGCCCATGCCGCCGCCCTGCCCGTAGCCGCCCGGCTGCATGGGCATGGAGCCCTGGGCCGGACCGTCCATTCCCAGCTGTCGGCGGGCCGAGGGGGGCAGCTCCTCATCCTTGAGGGACTGCACGCCGGCCACGGCGCTGCAGTAGCCGCAGGACCACTTGACGGAGCGCAGGCCATCCCACTCCTGCTTCATCTTGTCGCCCGAGGCGCCGCAGGTGGGGCACTTGGGATAGGGACAGGCGAAGGTGTGGGGCTCCAGCGGGCCCGTGGGCAGCGCCCGGCGCGAGGCGCCCAGCTGCTCGGGCTTGTCCTGCCGACCCCGCAGCACGAGGTAGAGGACGGCGCCGATGATGATGAGGACAACGATGGTGGTCATGGAACCCCCTGACGCCCCAAGGGTATCCGCATCTGCGGTCACGGGTACTTGCTGGCATGATCAGCAGCATGCGAACCCGTGTCCCGCTCCCGGAGGACCGTCCCTGGCGCGTGCTGGGCCTGATGTCGGGCACCAGCGCCGACGGCGTGGACGTGGTGGCCATCGAGGTGGACCCTGGCGGCTTCCAGGCCGGGCAACCCTTCCGCGCCCTCCTGGGCCACCACAGCGCCGCCTATCCCGAGCCGGTGCGGAAGCAGGTGCTGGCTGCGGCCTCGAACGCCCTGGATCCCGCCGGGCTCTGCCTGTTGCAGCGGCGCCTCGGCAACCACCACGCCCGCGCCGCCTACGACCTGTGCGCCAAGCTGGACCTGCGGCCGGACCTGGCCGCGCTGCACGGGCAGACCGTCCAGCACCACCCCGCCCAGGGCGCGAGCCTGCAGCTGGCGGATCCCTACGTGCTGGCCGAGGCCCTCGGGTGTCCCGTGGTGTGGGACCTCCGCCGCCGGGACCTGGCGCTGGGCGGGCAGGGCGCCCCCCTGGTGCCCCTGCCCGAGCGCTGGCTCCACGGCGCCGGCCCCTGGCTGGCCCTGAACCTCGGCGGCATCGCGAACCTGGCCCTCTGGGACGGCCAGCGGACCCGCGCCTGGGACACGGGCCCCGGCATGTCCCTGCTGGATCTGGCTGCCCAGCGCTGGCTGGGCCTGCCTTTCGATCCCGAGGGCGCCACGGCCAGCGGCACAGTGGCCGAGCCCCTGCTGGCGCGGTGGCTGGCGCACCCCTATTTCGCGGCAGCCCTGCCCAAGTCCACGGGCCGGGAGGTCTTCGGCGAAGCCTGGCTGGCCGCCGAGG
>JAAXXS010000298.1 GCA_013334395.1 Holophagaceae bacterium
GGCGGCACCATCGACTTCACGCTCATGGAGATGAACGACGGCGTCTTCGAGGTGCTGGCCACCAGCGGCGACACCTTCCTCGGCGGCGAGGACATCGACCAGATCATCCAGGGCTGGCTGGTCCAGCAGTTCCGCGACAAGACCGGCCTCGACCTGGCCTCGGACCGCATGGCCCTGCAGCGGCTGAAGGAGGCCAGCGAGAAGGCCAAGTGCGAGCTCTCCACCCTGGACCGGGTGGAGATCCGGCTGCCGTTCATCGCCCAGGGGGCGACCGGCCCCCAGCACCTGGAAGCGGCGCTGACCCGGGAGCAGCTGGAGGCCATGGTCAAGGACCTGGTCGAGCAGACCCTGGTGCCCATCAAGGACGCGCTCCAGCAGGGCGGCAAGACGGCCCGGCAGCTCGACGAGGTCATCCTGGTCGGCGGCCAGACCCGCATGCCCCTGGTGCAGCGGCTGGTGCGGGACTTCTTCGGCAAGGAGCCCAACCGCAGCATCAACCCCGACGAAGTGGTGGCCATCGGGGCCTCCATCCAGGGCGCGGTGCTGAAGGGCGACATCAAGGACCTGGTCCTGCTGGACGTCACGCCCCTGTCCCTCGGCATCGAGACCCAGGGCGGCGGCTTCGTCAAGATCATCCAGCGGAACGCCACCATCCCCACCCGGGACGCCCGCACCTTCACCACGGTCACGGACAACCAGAGCCGGGTGGAGATCCACGTGCTCCAGGGGGAACGCGAGCTGGCCGAGCACAACAAGAGCCTGGGCCGCTTCGACCTCATCAACCTACCCCCGCTGCCCAAGGGCGTGCCCCAGATCGAGGTGGCCTTCGACATCGACTCAAACGGCATCGTCAAGGTCTCTGCCCGGGACCTGATGACGGGGCTGGAGCAGAGCATGAGCATCCGGCCCAGCTCGGGCCTGTCGGAGCTGGAGATTCAGCGCATGATCCGCGAGGCCCTGGCCAACGCGGAGACCGACGTGAAGAAGCGCGACGCCCTCAAATACATCGCCTCGGCGGAAGGGCTGGTCTTCAGCTGCGACAAGAGCTTCATCGAGTGCGGCAAGTACCTCACGGAAGACCAGCAGGGACTGGTCCGGGATGTGCTCGCCCGGGCCCGGCAGGCCGTGGCCGCCCAGGACACCGAGGCCCTCCATGGCTGCGAAACCATGCTGCTCGAGGCCCAGAACCTGCTCACGGATGCGGTGCTGGCGGCCAGCGAGGCCATGATGGCCTCCCTGGACGGAGAGGACGAGGCGACGGCCAGCCCCAACTAGCGCGCGCTCATCGGCTATCCTGGAAGCCAGGATGGGTGCATGAAACGCGACTACTACGAAGTGCTCGGCATCTCCAAGGACGCCGGATCGGATGAGCTCAAGAAGGCCTACCGCAAGCTGGCCATGGAGCTGCATCCCGACCGCAATCCTGGCAACAAGGAGGCCGAGGAGAAGTTCAAGGAGGCAGCCGAGGCCTACAGCGTGCTCTCGGATGCTGAGAAGCGGAAGCTCTACGACCAGTACGGCCATGCGGGCCTGGGCAGCGCGGGCGGTGGCGGGCAGCAGTTCCAGTTCGATCCGAACCAGTTCGCGGACTTCGAGGACATCCTGGGCAGCTTCTTCGGGGGTGGCCTCTTCGGCGACCTCTTTGGCGGCGGGCGTCGCCGCGCCACCGGCGAGGAGCGGGGCTCGGACCTGCAGTACAACCTGAAGCTCAGCTTCAAGGACGCCGTCTTCGGCAAGGACGCAGTGGAGCTGTCCATCCCCCGCCTGGAGGGCTGCGAGACCTGCCATGGCTCCGGCTGCGAGGCCGGCTCACGGCCCGAGACCTGCCCCCAGTGCCGGGGCGCGGGCCAGGTGGCCATGCGCCAGGGCTTCTTCCAGATGCTCACGCCCTGCCCCCGCTGCGAGGGCCGCGGCCGCATCATTCCCAAGCCCTGCCGCGAGTGCAAGGGCGAGGGTCGGGTCCACAAGAAGTCCAAGGTGAGCTTCAAGGTGCCGGCCGGCGTGGACCGGGGCACCCGGCTGCGGCTGCAGAACCAGGGCGAGTCCGGCCGCTCCGGCGGCCGGGCTGGCGATCTCTACATCGTCTTCGACGTGGAGCCGGATCCCCGCTACGAGCGGGACGGCAGCGACCTCCACCGGCGGCTGGAGATCCAGTGGCCGCTGCTGGTGACGGGCGGCACCCTGGAGGCCGAGACCCCCTACGGCATCGAGAAGGTCAAGCTGGCGGCGGGCACGCCCGCCGACCACGTGGTGAAGCTGGTCAACGCCGGCGTGCCGAGGCT
>JAAXXS010000118.1 GCA_013334395.1 Holophagaceae bacterium
GTCCGCAGCCAGGAGACCACCCACGAAGCCCGCGTGGCCCTGCCGGATGCCGGCGTGCCCGGCACGCTGGTCTGGCGGCACTTCCCCACCCAGGAGGCCTGGGTCCGCCAGCCCCTGGTCCAGGAGACCAAGAACGGCAAGGCCGAGCTCGCCGGCTACCTGCCCATCCAGCCCCCCGCAGGCAAAGTGGAATACACCGTGGAAGTGGGCGCGGGTCCGGAGCTCGTGCGCATCCCCAAGAGCGATCCCATCGTGCTGCGCTACAAGGGTCCGGTGCCCCTCACCGTGCTGCTGCCCCATGTCTTCATGATGTTCATGGCGGTGATGCTGGGCCTGCGCACGGCCCTGGGCTCCATCTTCGGCAGGACCGTGCCCCGCCGCCACCTGTGGGTGACCCTGGCCTTCATGACCTTGGGCGGCCTCATCCTGGGTCCCATGGTGCAGAAGGCGGCCTTCGGGGCCTACTGGACCGGCTGGCCCTTCGGCTATGACCTCACGGACAACAAGACCCTGCTCATGTGGCTGGCCTGGGTGCTGGCGGCCCTGGCGGCTGGCCCCCGCGAGCATCCCCGGGAAGGCTGGAGCCGCGTGGGTGTGGCGCTGGCCACGGTGGCCATGATCGTGGTGTACGTGATCCCCCACAGCCTGCGGGGCAGCCAGCTGGACTACAGCAAGGTAAAGGCCGGCGGCCCGGCCCACGAGGCCATCACTACCGGGCGGTAGTGCACCTCGCCTTAAACACCTAGATTTACAGGGTGTCGGCGAGGTGCACTTCCATCGGGGCATGGCCCCTCTGGCGCCAGGTCACGCGTTGCGTGCCCAGGCTGTCACCCCCTGGGGGCACTGCCGTGCCCCCAGACCCCTGCCACGTGGTGCCCACCAGCATTCAGGTGCTATTTAGATTTCGGACGGGCACCACTTGCCGCCAATCGGCCCAGCTCCAGCGCGAAGCGGAGCTGCTGCAGCATCCCCTCCAGGTTCCAGGCGGGGTCGTAGCGGTCCGTGGGCCGGTGGTAGCGGGTCAGGAAGGCTGCGGCCTTGGCCTGGGCGGCGGCCTTGTCGCCCAGGTAGTCCCAGCCGCCGTCCAGGGAGAAGCCCGGAGACAGCGCGGGCACGCCGGCCTTGGCGAAGGGGAAGTGGTCCGAGCGGAAGCAGAGCCCCGCCGGATCGGCCTTGGGCGGCGTGAGGACGAGCCCCGTGGCCGCCGCAGCCCGGACACACAGCTTCAGCAGCGCGGGCTCGGAGGAACCCAGCAAGCCGATGTCCCGGGTGGGCCCCACCACGTTGAGGCTCTCCAGGTTGATGACCAGCTTGGTGCGGGCCAGGGGCCACAGGGGCGCCTCCACGTAGGCCGCCGAGCCCAGCAGGCCCTGCTCCTCGGCGCAGGGAAAGAAGAACAGCACGCTGCGCGCCGGCGGATTCAAAGCCAAGGCCTTGGCGATCGCCAGCACCCCCGCACAGCCCGTAGCGTTGTCCACGGCCCCGGCGTAGATGGCCCCGTCGGCGCCCTTGCCGAAGTGGTCCCAGTGGGCTGCGTAGATCACCAGTTCCCTGGACAGCTTTGGATCCCGGCCGCGCAGCAGGCCCGCGACGTTCCACTGGTCCAGGGTCCGCACCGTGGAGCGCACGGTGCCCCGCGCACGGAGGTCCAGCGACACCGGCTGGAAGGCCAGCGCGTCCGCCCCAGCGACGAGGGCGGGGAGATCCTGCCCGGCCAGCGCGAAGAGGCGCCGGGCCGCGGCCTCCGTCAACCACCCCTGCACCGCGCCGAGCTGTCCTGAGCCCGCTCGCTGGAAGCGCTCCTGGAACCAGCTGTTGCGCACCACGGCCCAGCCGTAGCCCGCCGAAGCGTCCGTGTGGATCAGCAGCGCGCCCGCGGCGCCCCGACGGCGGGCCTCCTCGAACTTGTAGGTCCAGCGCCCCTCGTAGTTCTCTGATTCGCAGCAGAGCGGCATAGGCGGGCCATTCTTCCGGTCGCCCACCAGCATCACCAGGATGCGGCCCCGCACATCCAGGCCCTTGTAGTCGTCCCGGTGGCCATCGGCGATGCCGTGGCCCACGAAGACCAGCGGCGCGTCCACGGCCAGCAGCGCCTCGGGCGCCGCCGCGCCCAGGGCCAGTTCGTCACCCAGGGACGGCGTCAGCACACCCTGCGGACCCTCAAAGCGGAGGCTGCTGGCGGCGGGCTCCAGGCGCAGGCCTGCGAGCGCGACCTTCTGCCGGAAGCTGGAACCATTCGCGGGTGCTAGGCCCAGGGCCTGCAGCTGGGTCTCCAGGTAGCGCACGGCCAGCTCGCCGCCCCGCTGCCCTGTGCCGCGGCCCTCAAGGACATCATCCGCGAGGAAGGCCAGGTGGGCACGCACGGTCCGCTCGTCCAGGCGCAGAGCTTGAGCTCCCAGGGTGAGACAGGCGAGCAGGGCGAGCAGGATCGGTTTCAAGGGGGGCCTCCCAGGGTCCACCTTAGCCGGGCGTGGCCCTTAGAGGTTTTCCTGGAAGAAGTCCTGCAGGTGCCGCCAGCTGCGGCGGTGGGCGGTCTCGTTGTAGGCCGCGCCCTTGCTGTTGTCGTTCCCGGCCTCCTTCTGGGTGAAGGCGTGGACAGCCCCGGCGTAGGCGGCGAAGACATAATCGGCCTTGGCCTTCCGCATCTCGTCCTGGAAGGCCGACACATCCTTGGCAGGCACGAAGGGATCATCGGCCCCGTGGCAGACCAGCACCTTGGCCGTGATGGGCCCCGGCACGTAGCCCGCAGGCACGTCCAGGCCACCATGGAAGGAGACCACGGCCTTCACGGGCAGGCCCCCACGAGCGGCCTCGAGGGCGCCGGTGCCGCCGAAACAGAAGCCGATGACAGCCAAGCGGGAGGCATCCACACCCTTCTGGGCCTTCAGAGACTCGAGAGCCGCGGCCACCCGGCGCCGATAGAGGGCCCGGTCGCCCTTGTAGGTCCCGGCCAGCTTGCCGGCCTCGCCTCCAGTCTTGGGGCGCACCCCCTCGCCGTAGATGTCCGCCGCCAGGGCCACGTAACCCAGCTTCGCCAGATCGTCGGAGACCCGGCGCTCATGATCCGAGAGGCCCATCCACTGGTGGACCACCACCACGCCCGGCACCTTGCCCTTCGCCGCAACGGGGAGGGCAAGGTAGCCAGCCAGCTTCGTGGCGCCGTCAGCATAGGCCAGCGGCTCCCCGGCGAAGGCGGGCAGGACAGCAAGGGAAAGGGCAAGGGCAGTTCGGCGCATGGGATCTCCGGTGGTGCAACGCCGATCTTATTCCTGTCATGACCGGAATTCTAGGGACAACCCGACACAGGATAGAAATGCATCACCGCCAAGAAAAACCCTACTGCATCCGCTTTGGCCCTTCTTGGCCCTTCTTGGTGCACTTGGCGTCTTGGCGGTGGATCTTTATCGATTTTCTTCCGAAGGCAAAAGCCCACTCAGCGCCCGGTGCTGCCGTAGCCGCCGCTGCCGCGCTCGGTGTCGCCCAGGGCTTCGACGCTGGGCTCGGGAATCCAGGTCCAGCTGGCCACAGGGGCCACCAGCAGCTGGGCGATGCGCTCGCCGCGGCGCAGCTCGAAGGGCTGGGCACCGTGGTTGACGAGCAGCACCTGCACCTCGCCGCGGTAGTCGGCATCGATGGTGCCGGGCGCATTGAGCACCGTCAGGCCGTGCTTCAGCGCCAGCCCCGAGCGGGGCCGCACCTGGGCCTCGAAGCCCGGCGGGATGGCCATCACCAGCCCCGTGGGCACCAGCCGCCGCGCCCCCGGATCCAGCGCCCAGACCTCGCCTTCGGGCAGGGCCGCCCGCAGGTCCATGCCCGCCGCGTGGGCCGTGGCAGCCGAGGGCAGGTCGAGGCCGAGGCCGTGGGGGAGCTGGTGAACCGGGATGCGCATGGGAAAAGAGTCCCTGGAACGGAGAGAAAACGCAAAGGGGTCGCTGCTCAGCCCCGCGCCACGGGCTTCACCAGCTGCCCGCAGGCGCCCTGGATGTCGCGGCCGCGGCTGCGGCGGACGGTGACGAAGCAGCCCCGGGCCTTGAGCCACCCGGCGAACTGCTGGACGCGGGTCTCATCCGGAGCGCGGAGGGCGCTGGCCTCGTGCTCGTTGAGGGGGATGAGGTTCAGGTTGTGCGCTGAGCGCAGGTCGCCAAGCCAGTCCGCCAGCCGCGCGGCATCGTCTTCGGTGTCGTTCTCCCCGGCGATGAGCACGTACTCGAAGGTGAACTTCTCGCCGCGGCGGGGTCCCCAGGCATCCAGGGCCTGGCGCAGGCGGGCCAGGTTCCACACGCGGTTCACTGGCATGGTGCGGCTGCGAGCCTCGTCCGAGGTGGCGTTGAGGCTGAGAGCCAGCAGCGGGCGCGGCTCCAGGGTGGCCAGCTTCTCGATGCCGCTCACCAGCCCCGAGGTGCTCACGGTGATGCGGCCCTTGCCCAGGCCCAGGCCCGCGGGATGGCACAGCAGCCGGATGGCCCGGTGCAGGTGCTCCAGGTTGTGGAGGGGCTCGCCCATGCCCATGAACACCAGGGTCAGCTCATGGCCCCGCGTGGGCCCCAGCACCGCCATCATGGCCAGCACCTGGCCCAGGATCTCGCCCGGCTGGAGGTTGCGCAGGATGCCCATGCTGCCCGTGGCGCAGAAGGTGCAGCCCATGGCGCAGCCCACCTGGCTGGAGACGCAGTAGGTCACGCGGGGGTTGCGCACCCGGCGGGGCATGTGGACCGCCTCGATGCGCTTGCCGTCCGCCAGCTGCAGGGCCAGCTTGGTGGCGCCGTCCTCTGAGGGCTGGCGCTCCACGATGCCCGGCAGCGCGAGGTCCGCGACCCCTTCGAGCCAGCGGCGGATGGCGGGGCCCAGCACCGGAGCGCCGGCCTCCCAGGTCCAGGGGCGGTGCAGGCGGCGGAAGGTCTCCAGGGCGCTGCCGGGACAGCCCAGGGCCGCGAGGTCCTCCGGAAACAGCGACCAGGCCGAGGGCAGTCCCTCCCGCTCGGGGGCGGGACGATCCCAGGGCATGGCCCCGGTGGCCATCAGGCGACCAGGTCCTGCGGGCGGACATCGCAGCCGACGCGGCTGCCGAGGACGCTGACGCCGAGCTGGGCGGGATCCAGCAGGGTCTCGGCCATGCGCGCCAGGTCCTCCAGGGTGACGGCCGCGATCTCGGCCATCTGCTGGTCCAGGCTGCGGAGACCGCCCTGGTGGATGGCCTGGTGGGCCAGGCTGAACATCCGGCTGCTGCTGCTCTCCTGGCTGAACACCAGGCCGGTGCGGGCCTGGAGCTTGGCGCGCTCGAGCTCGTCCGCGCCCACGCCCAGGTCGCGGATGCGGGCGCACTCGGCCATGGTGCGCTTCACCAGCTCGCGCAGCTGGGCCGGGGCGCAGGAGGCGCTGATCTGCAGGGCGCCGGTGTCGGCATAGGGGCTGAGGTAGCTGCCCACCTGGTAGCAGAGACCCCGCCGCTCGCGCAGCTCCAGGAAGAGCCGCGAGGCCATGCCGCCCCCGAGCACGTGGCTGAGGAGGTGCGTGGCGGCCCGGTCCGGGGAGCGGTGGCCCGGGGCGGGGAAGCCCAGCACCAGGCTCGCCTGCTGGAGGTCCTTGCGCCGCACATTCCGCAGGAAGGGACGGCTCTGCGCGAGCACCTCGGGCGCATGGGCCGTGGTCTTCGGCAGGCGGTCCAGGATGGGCTGGAGCAGCTCCAGGAAGGGGCCTTCGGCGATGTCGCCCGCGGCGGCCACAACTAGGTTCGGGGCCCGGTAGGTGTGGTCGAAGAAGGCCTGGGCCTCCTTGGCGCCATACTCGGCCACCTGCTCAGGACGGCCCAGGATCGGGTGCGCCAGGGGCGTGCCCTCCCAGAACCCGCCGTAGAACATCTCGCTGACCCAGTCGTCGGGCTGGTCCTCGCTCTGGGCGATCTCCTCCAGGATGACGCTGCGCTCCCGCACCAGCTCCTCGGGATCGAAGCGCGGCGCCGTCAGCAGCTCGCCCAGCAGATGCACCAGCTCAGGCAACTGCTCCGCCAGCACCTTGCCGTAGAAGCAGGCGACTTCCTTGCCCGTGAAGGCGTCCACATGGCCCCCCAGGCGGTCCGTGGCCGCAGCCAATTCGTCGGGCGTGGGATAGGCCTCGGTGCCCTTGAAGACCGTGTGTTCCAGGAAGTGGGCCAGGCCCTCTTCCGCTGCCCCTTCGTGCCGCGAGCCGCGCCGCACCCAGAAGCCCACGGAGCAGCTCCTTACATGCGGAAGCGGCTCGATGTAGATCTCAGTGCCTTCGGGCGTGACGGTGGGGAGTGGTAGGGCCATCCCGCCAGTCTATCGTCCAATGGCCGGGGTGGCCCTGCTGAAGGCCGGAGGGATTCCATGGATTGACGCCAGGCTTTGGGACAGACTTGCAGCCCATGGAGGTGCTCGTGAACCATCGCATCCAGTTCCAGGCAACGGGCGGTCCCGACGTCCTGCAGTGGGTGGAGGCCCCCCTGGCCGAACCAGGTCCTGGCGAAGTCCGCGTCCGCAACACTGCCATCGGCGTGAACTACATCGACATCTACCAGCGCATGGGGTTCTACCCGGTGCCGTTGCCGGCGCCCCTGGGCTTTGAGGCCGCGGGCGTCGTTGAGGGCCTGGGCGCGGGTGTCACCGGGCTGGCCGTGGGCCAGCGGGTGGCCTACGTGGATGGCCCCGCGGGCTCCTACGCCGAGGCCCGGAACTACGCGGCCCGCCGCCTGGTGCCCCTGCCGGGCACGGTGTCCGATGACCAGGCCGCCGCCCTGCTCTTCAAGGGCCTGACCACCCACATGCTTGTCCACCGCGTCTGGCGCCGGGAGAACGGTCCCTGGGCGCTGGTGCATGCGGCGGCCGGTGGCGTGGGCCTGCTGCTGACGCGGTGGCTGACCCACGAAGGCGGCCGGGTCATCGGCGTCGTCAGCACGCCGGAGAAAGCCAAGGCCGTGGAGGCCGAAGGCGCCGAGGCAGTCATCGTGGTGCCCCGGGGCGGTTCCTACGCGGGGCTGGCCGCCGAGGTGAAACGGATCACCGGAGGCCCCGGCGTGGGCACCACCTTCGACTCCACGGGCAAGGACACCTGGGAGGCCTCCCTGGACAGCCTGGCCCCCTTCGGCCTGTTGGCCTCCTTCGGCCGCGCCAGCGGCGCGCCGCCCGCGGTGGAGCTGGTGGAGCTGGGCCGACGCGGCTCCCTGGCCGTGCAGCGGCCCACCTTCTTCAACCACATCGCCACCCCGGAGGCCCTCCAGGCCGCTGCCAAGGACCTCTTCGACGCCCATGCCCAGGGCGTCCTCAAGGCCCACATCCACACCCGAATGCCGCTGCGGGAGGCCGCCCAGGCCCACGCCCTCCTGGAGTCCCGCGCCACCACCGGCGCTGTGGTCCTGGTGCCGTGAGGCTCAGCCCTCGGCTTCGCTGCCGGCGAGACCCACAGGAGTGCGCTGGAGCTTCCAGCCGGCCAGGGCCCAGCAGAGGGCGCCAAAGGCCACGAGGATCAGGAAGGCCAGGAGGGGATGGGTGGTCACCTGCTCCTGGGCCAGCAGCTGGCTGGTCTGCACGGAGGTGGAGCGACTGCCCGCGAGGCTCTCGATGTAGTGGGTGAAGGTGAGCCGCTGCAGGAAGGGCGGGAAGATCCGCACCAGGGGCTCCCAGATGAAGAAGTAGAGGGCGCCCCACAGGGTGCCCCGCTTGAAGAGCAGGCCCGCCAGGGTCATGAGGGCCAGCTCTCCCCACCAGGCCCCCACCTGGGCGCCGAGGCGGCCCAGCAGCAAGCCGGGATCGCCCCCCAGGAGCTGCAGGCCCAGGGTGCCCACCACCAGCCAGAGCGCCCCCCACAGGAACCAGGGCAGGCCCTTGCCCAGGGGCAGGGCCCAGGCCGGCG
>JAAXXS010000119.1 GCA_013334395.1 Holophagaceae bacterium
TGGGGGGCAGGTTGATCTCGCCGAAGCCGCAGCGGGGGCCGCTGCTGAGCAGGCGCAGGTCATTGCAGAGCTTGCTGAGCTTCACGGCCGCGCGCTTGACCACGCCGGAGAACATGACGAAGGCGCCGGTGTCCGGGGTGGCCTCCACCAGGTTCTCGGCCAGGACGATCTCCAGCCCGGTGACCCGGCGCAGCTCCTCCACCACCACCTGGGGGTAGCGGGGGTCGGCGCAGATGCCGGTGCCGATGGCGGTGCCGCCCATGTTCACTTCCAGGAAGAGCCGGGCGGTCTCGCGCAGGCGCTGGATATCCTCGCCGGTGGTGACCGCGTAGGCCTCGAACTCCTGACCCAGGGTCATGGGCACCGCGTCCTGGAGCTGGGTACGGCCCATCTTGATGACGTCCGAGAACTCCCGGCCCTTGGCGTGCAGGGCGCCCTTCAGTCGGTCCATGGCCTCCAGCAGGTTCTGCAGCATGAAGATGGCGCTGAGGCGCAGGACCGTGGGGTAGACGTCGTTGGTGCTCTGGCCCAGGTTCACGTGGTCATTGGGGTGGCAGTGCGCGTAGTCGCCGCGCTTGTGGCCCAGCAGCTCCAGGGCCCGGTTGGCGATGACCTCGTTGGCGTTCATGTTGGTGGAGGTGCCCGCGCCGCCCTGCACCATGTCCGTGGGGAAGTGGCCGTGCCAGTGCCCGTCGATGATCTCCTGCGAGGCCTGGTCGATGGCGTCGGCGATGGCGGGCTCCAGCAGGCCCAGGCGCTTGTTGGCCCGGGCGGCGCCCTGCTTGACCATGGCCAGGGCCCGGATCATGGCCGGGAAGTGGCTGGTGGGCGTGCCGGTGATGGGGAAGTTGTGCACGGCCCGCAGGGTCTGAACGCCGAAGAGGGCGTCCTCGGGCACGTCCATGGGGCCGATAAGATCCGTCTCGCGCCGGGTGCGGCCGCTGGCGTAGGCCTGCTCGCGCCCGGTCCGGGGGGTGCCCGAGTAGAGCAGCCGCTGGTTGAGCACCGTGGCCACCTTGCTGAGCACGGCGATGGCGGCGGCGCCGTCCTTCGCCAGGCTGGCCAGGACGGCATCGCGGTCCAGATCCAGCAGCACGGCCGGGGTGAGGGTGGCGCCCGTGGCGGTGTGGCTCCCGACAGTCAGGAAGGCCTGCTCGCCGGCCACGTCGCCGGGGCCCAGGATGACCACGGGCTCGGGACCGTCCCCGTTGTCCCGGGTGATCTCCACCCGGCCCTCGGCGATGACCAGGGCCCCTGAGCGCGCTTCGCCCTGCCGGAACAGGCTGGCGCCCGCGGCCACCTCGCGCCGGCGGGCGGCGCGGGCGATCAGGTTGAGATCCGTGTCGGACAGGCCCGAGAAGATCTCGCAGCGGCGGAGGACAGACGTGATCGCATCCATGGACAGCACCTCGGGGCCCGGCACCGGGCAGGGGCCATGGTACTGAGATCACCGGAGAACCCGGTCACGAATGAACCCGGGGGGCGGCTGCCTTTACGATTCGTATACCGGGGAGCTAGCGACCGCTCTTTTCCCAGTCCGCCAGAAAGCCCTCGACGCCCTTGTCCGTGAGTGGGTGCTTCAGCATCTGGTCGAAGACCTTGGTGGGGATGGTGGCCACGTGGGCGCCGGCCAGGGCGGACTCGGTGACGTGGCGGGGACTGCGGATGCTGGCGGCCAGGCACTGGGTGTCGAAGCCGTAGTTCTCGTAGATGGCGCAGATCTCGCGGATCAGCTCCATGCCGTCGAGGTTGATGTCATCCAGGCGGCCCACGAAGGGCGAGACATAGGTGGCGCCGGCCTTGGCGGCCATGAGGGCCTGGGTGGAGCTGAAGCAGAGGGTGACGTTGGTGTGGATGCCCTCGGCCGTGAGGGCCTTGCAGGCCTTGAGGCCCTCGGCGATGAGGGGCAGCTTCACCACGACGTTCTTGTGGATCTTGGCCAGGCGGCGGCCCTCCTCGATCATGCCGGGGGCCTCCAGGCCGATGACCTCAGCGCTGATGGGGCCGTCCACGATGTCGCAGATCTCCGCGATGATCTGCTCGAAGGGCTTTCCTGTCTCCTTGGCGATGAGGCTGGGGTTGGTGGTCACGCCGTCCAGGATCCCGAGCGCGTTGATGCGCTTAATCTCGTCGATGTTGGCCGTGTCGATAAAGAAGCGCATGGGGACCCCCGTTGGACCTCAGGATACCAGGGGCGCCGACCCAGGCCGGGACGAGGCACCCTCCGCCGCGATACCCTGGGGACCGGAGCCTGCCCATGACGAACCCCGAGATCAAGGTCCTCGACAAAGGCTTCGTGCGCCTCATCGACCACATGGGGTCCGACCTAAGTGTGGTCAACGCGGCCCGGGTCTCCTTCGGCAAGACCAAGGATGCCTTCGAGGACTCGGACGCCAAGCTGGTGGACTACCTGGCGGAGCACGAGCACACCTCCCCCTTCCGCCACACGGCGCTGACCCTCCATGTGAAGGCCCCGATCTTCGTCTTCCGGCAGTGGATGAAGCACCGGATCGGCTCGGAATTCAACGAGATCTCAGGCCGGTACGTCGAGTTCCCCGAGGACGAATACTTCGTCCCCGCCGCCTTCCGCCGTCAGGCCAAGGTGAACAAGCAGGGCAGCGAAGGCAGCATCGACGAGGCGAATCGCGAGCGGGCCCTGGCCAGCTACCTGGAGGCATGCCGCGGCTCGGTGGCCCACTACAAGGAGCTGCTGGCCCTGGGGGTCTGCCGCGAGCAGGCCCGCTGCGTGCTGCCCCTGGGCCTCTACTCGGAGGTCTACTGGACCGTGAGCCTCCAGGCCGTGGCCCACTTCATCCGCCTGCGGGCCGACGGCCACGCCCAGTGGGAGATCCAGCAGTACGCCGCCGCCGTGCGCGAGCTGGTGGAGCCGCTTTTCCCGGTGGGCCTCAAGGCGCTCATGGCCTCGGGCAAGGGCTGACCCAGCTCCCGCTTCAGCGGAACAGCCAGCTGACCTTGGCCTGGACCACGTCCTCCGAAGGCAGGTGCCGGAGGAGGGCCAGGTCCGTATAGGCCGCGAGGGTGGCCCGGTCGTTGATGAGGTCGTTCGTGCTCGCGCCGTGGGTGTAGACGAGGAAGAACGTCGAGCCGGGCTGGAACTCCCAGCGGGTGATGAGGTTCACGTTCCAGGTGCGGTAGCTGAAGGCGGTCTGTGGCGTGGTGCCGGTCGGCTGGTCTGGGGGCAGGCCCGGGGCCAGGGTGAGGTCGTTGACGTAGTGCTTCAGGTCGCGGTAGTGCCAGTTGGCGGCCAGCCACTGGCTCAGCAGCTGCAGGGAAAACCGTGACGTGAAGGCGTAGGCCAGCCGCAGGGTCTGGTTCAGCTGGTTCAGCTGGCGGAATCCGACGATGGGCGTGGCCACGGGGGTCTCCAGCCACTTCTGCTCGCCCGTCTCGCAGGTCACCACGGTGGACAGCTGAAGCTCCAGGGAGGACGTGGGCTTCAGCACCAGCAGCTGGGAGGTGTTGGTCGTTGGCCCGCCCTCGGCCCAGGCGCGGCTGCTGGCCATGCGGAGGTACCAGGGCCGGTTGGCCGGTGTGTCGAAGCCCAGGCTGGCGTAGGGTACCGAGGGCCGGGCCAGGTACTTCTTCACGGGGTCGGCGTAGGTCCGCAGCTCCCGGTCATCCTCTACGGGCCGGTTCAGGCCGGTCCCGGCCCAGACGGAGACGAAGTTGGTGAAGTCTGTCCGCGCGGAGCCGTTGAAGTTGCGCAGGAAGGTGTGCCCCGCCTGGTCCCGGGCCACGGTGTGGCTGAAGCCCAGGCTCCAGTTCCGCAGCACCCCCCAGGTGTGGTCCCAGGTTCGGGAGAGCGCCACATAGAGCCGCTGGTCATCAGACCGGGCCAGGTAGCCCAGGTCGTTGGGGTTGTAGGTCCGCCCCGTGTTGATGGCCTGGGACTCGAAGCTCCAGCCCCCCCGCCACTCCTGATGGAAGCGAAGCCGGGCGCGCCAGCCCTGGTCCTGGGCGTCCCGGGGGCCTGTCTGGCTGCGGCTGAGGGTGCCCTCGATCAGACCACCCTGGTCGGCAGTTTGGTAGGCGCCGTCCACGGCGTGGACCTGGGCCAGTCGGCCGTTGAGCCCGCCCTGGTGCATGCCCGAGGCGAAGCCGCCCACGTAGCTGCCCCGGTCGTCCAGCAGCTGCTGAACGCGCAGGACGCCATAGTTGGTGAGGGGCGAGAGCTCCCGCTTCACGCGGGCTCCCGAGGCGTCCTGAACCACCGCCTGGGCCGGCTCGACACTGGCCCCGAGCAGGCCGACGTTGGTGCCGTTGTTGTATTTGGCGGTGTATTTCGCGGCGGCGGTGATGTCGGTGGCGTTGGGCCGGTCCACCAGGCTCTCGCCGGCGCTCAGGGTGGGGTCCGCGACGCCGTGGCCGATGCGCCGGCTGTAGAAGAGATCCGGTCCCGCGACGCGGAAGAGGTCCATGCCCTCCAGGAAGAAGGGGCGCTTCTCGGGGAAGAAGGTCTCCACCGTGCCCAGGTTCAGCACCGCCTGATCCACCTCCACCTGGCCGAAATCGGGCCGGACGGAGAGGTCCACCTGGGCGTGGGAGTTGAGCCCCCACCGGGCGTCCACGCCGGGCCGGAGGTCCCAGCGGCGGTCATCATAGCTCCGGGCCGTCTCGAACTTCCGCGCGGCGGAGAGGTAGGGCACGACTTCCTGGCGGGGCTGCGGCTCCAGGCCCTCGAGCCCCCGCAGCTCGGGGAAGTGGCTCACAAACCCGGTCCCGCCGCGGGGCACCACCATCCAGCGGCTGGTCTCCCGGGTGACTCCCTGGTCCACCCGACCGAAGTTGATGCCCCAGTTCTGGGGGCCCTTGCCCGGCTTGAAGCGCAGGAGGGACAGGGGGATCTTCAGCTCGGCGGTCCAGCCGTCGGCGTCCACGCTGACCGCGCTCTCCCAGACCCCATCCCAGCTGGCGTTGTAGGTGGCGTTGTTGTAGATGATCTGGTCCTTCTGCACGCCCGCGGCATTCACCTCGAAGACCAGGGCGGTGCGGTGGTCGTGGTTGGAGTCGATGGCCACACTGAACCAGTCGCTCAGGCTGTCCTGGTCGCGCCGGTGGAGCCGCCGCACGATCGTGGCCTCGCCGCGGTCCAGGATCCGGTCATGGTGCATCCGGGAGCCGACGTAGAGGAATCTCGCATCGTAGAGGACACGCACCTCGGTGCGCTGGAGGGCGGGCACGCCCCGCTGCGGCCACTCCTGCGTGAACGCACCGGCGACCGGCGACTTGGCCCAGGCCGGCTCATCCAGCTGACCGTCCAGGCGGATGACCATGGCGGCGGGCAGGGCCTGGAGGCTGGACCCCGGGCCCGTCGCAGCGAAGGCTGATCCAGAGCACAGGAGGAATGGCAGCAGGAAAGCGGCGCGCATGGGACTCCTCGCCCATGGTGCCACATCACGCGAGGTATCATGGAGGCGTGGCCGATGCCTTGTGCCGACGGGCACAGCGCCGATCATGTGTTTCCAGGAGCCCCCATGCGCATGCTGCTCGCCCTCCTCTTGTCCCTGCCACTGCTGGCCGGGGGCGGGGGCACGGTCACATTCAAGCAGACCTCCTTCCTGTCCGAGGTCGCGGCCACGGATCAGGAAAAGGCGAAGGGGCTGATGTACCGGCAGAGCCTGCCGAAGGACCGCTGCATGTTCTTCGTGTACTCCGCGGATAGTGACCACGGCATCTGGATGAAGAACTGCCTCATCGCCCTCGATGTGGCCTGGGTCGATGCCGAGGGTCGCGTGGTGGAGACCGTCGAGAGAGTCCCCCCTTGCAGCCCCATGCGTGGGGATGACTGCCCCAGCTACGGGGGATCGGTGCCGTCCCGGCACTTCATCGAGTTCGCGGCGGGGACCTTCAAGCGCCTGGGCCTGAAGAAGGGCGATCGGCTGGGCTGGGAACTCACCCTGGACGATGGCCGGGTCGTGCGCGGCGGGGTGCCCGCGGCCAAGGCCAAGAAGAAGTAGCTCCCTAGTCTTCCGACTTGCTGGTGTCCTTGCCCTTCCGGGTCGGGCGGGTGAGGGTGCGGAGGTGCTCGGGGGTGGGCGGCAACTCTGCCAGATCCACGGCGCTCAGGCGGTCGGCGAGCAGCTTCCAGACCCGGGCCTGGCGGGGCAGGCGCTCGGGCTGGATCACCTCGAAGCCCTGGGCGTAGCTCACGAAGGGCGGCATCACCAGCGCGAAGCCGGTGTAGAGGAAGGCGGGCAGCCGCAGCCAGTCCGGCTCGCCCTGGGGGCCCAGGCTGGGCACCGCGAAGAGGGGGTGCACGCCGCCATTGATCCAGAATCCGTTGGACGGGTCGTGGCGGGGATAGACGAAGATGCGCCGGCGGTGCATGAGGGTGAAGGGCCCCACACGGTGCTGCTCCACGGGCACGATGCCGGTGCCGTCCAGGGCGGGGCCACTGCTGCGGTCCGGGTGCCCCACCACCTGGATCACCTTGCGGCCGCCGCCCTTGAGCTTGCGGAAGATGGTGCGCAGCTCGTCGGCCTCTTCGCCCTCGACGGTGCCCTGGCTGGGCTTGAGGTCCCCCAGGATGGCCACCTGCTCGGGAGCGTACTCGTCCAGGAGGCTGAACACCCGCTCCCAGATCTCCATCTGGGGCGTGGCGGGCATGGGATCGGGGCGGCGGCGGCGGGCTGCGCCGAGGCCGAAGAAGAGGTCCGAGAGCACCAGGGTCTTGTGCCGGGGCAGCCACAGGGCCCGACGGCTGTCGAGCACCACTTCCTCGTTGAGCTGGACCTGCACGGGGGCCTCCGGACCTCCATTGGACCACGAGGAGCCGCCCGCGCGGTCCCTGGTCCCGGCCCGCGGGAATTCTGAAGGACACGCTCGCCCGCATTGCGCCAGAATCCCGGGAGGGAGACGGGATGCTCATGGAGACGAACCACCTGCTGGCGGGCCTGGGCACGGGCCTGAGTGGTGGGCTGTTGGCCGGGCTGTTCGGCGTGGGCGGCGGCCTGGTGATGGTGCCCCTCCTGGGCACGATCCTGGGCCTCGACCAGCACCGGGCGCAGGGTGCCACCCTGGCGGCCATGCTGCTGCCCACCGGGCTGCCGGCGGTGCTGCAGTATCGTCGGCGGGGGGTGGTCTCCAGCCTGCCGCTGGTGGGGGTGTTGATCCTGGGCTTCCTCTTCGGGGTGACCGGCGGCTCCCTGGTGGCCAACGGCATCCCCTCCTGGCTGCTGCGCTATGGCTTCGCGGCCTTCCTGCTGTTCCTCGCCGTCCGGACCCACCTGCGCCGGGAGCTGCCGGCCGTGGACCGCGAGTTCGAGCCCTTGGAGGTGCGCCGGGGGCTCTGGTCCCAGGGGCTCCCCATCGGCGCGCTGGCGGGCCTTGTCTCGGGGCTGACGGGCCTGGGTGGCGCGGTGGTGGTCATCCCCCTGTTGGCCGCGCGGTTCCGCATGACCCAGCACGAGGCGCAGCTGGCCAGCCTCATGATGTTGCTGCCGCCCATCGGCCTGCCCGCGGTCTACATCTACAGCAAGGCCCAGGGCGGCCTGCCCTGGGTGATCATCGGCGGGGTGGCGCTGGGGTTCGCGGTTGGGGCGCTGGTGGGGGCGAAGGTGGCCACCCGCCTTCCGGGTGGCCGGCTGAAGCAGTTCTTCTCGGTGCTGCTGGTCGCCATGGCGCTGCTGGTAGCGCTGCGGGGACGCTAAATCAGAGGAAGCCCAGCCGGGGGTAGGCGCTGCCGAGCAGGGTGTCCGTGGCGGTGGCCGCCTGGCCCAGCCAGCGCTCGAGCACCGTGGCGTAGAGGCTCCGGAAGTCGGTGGTGTATCTCATGTTTCCGTTGGAGTCGAGGCTGGTGAGGTCGGGATAGCCGCCGTAGAGGCCGCCCTTG
>JAAXXS010000008.1 GCA_013334395.1 Holophagaceae bacterium
CGCCACCCAGGGCGCAGGAACCTTAGGCGATTAATAGGTAAAAAAAGATCATGAGACCTTCCAAATCATTGGATACTCCGCGGGAGGCCATGCCATGATGGGGCTTCCGCCCATCAGCCCAGGAACCTACCGCCTATGTCTCCGTCCCAGTTGATCCTTGGCGAGGTGCTCGCCAACCGCTGTTCCCAGGTGCTCTACCGCTGCCTTGAGGAAGTCGGGAGCACCAAGGGTGCGCTCTACCTCCGGCCGCCGGGAGAACGCTCCTTCGAGGTGGTGAGCTTCTACGGCTGGCCCCGCAGCACCCATCCCCCGGTCTCCATCCCCGAGGACCATCCGCTGCTGGTCCGCACCCAGCGGGAGCGTCGCGGCTTCGTGGTGAACGACCTCGCCGAGGCTCCGGAGCTCACCGCCTTCGGGCAGGGGGGCGAGTGGCCGCGGTTCCTCGTGATGCCGGTCTACGTGGCGGGCGACTGGGTGGGCCTGCTGATCCAGCGCGACCGCATCAAGGGCGGCACCTTCGACTTGGAGCGGGACGAGGGTCCGACCCTCGGCATCTGCGGGGACCTGGTGGCGGCCCTGAAGGAGTTCCGCCTCTACGGTCTCCGACCGCCGGCGGAGCCTGTGGTCCCGCTGCCGGAGGAGGCCTCGACCGCCAACGTCGCCCTGGTGCCGGACCCGCTGCTCCTGCCCACCGCCTCGGCGGTCATCAACCAGGTGGCCCCGGCCGGGGTCCGGCTGCCCGCCGACGCCGCGCACCCCTGGCACCTGCCGGAAGTGGTCCTGCCTGCCAGTGGACCCTCGGAGGATGAGCGGCTGCACGGTTTTCCCGGCGGCCAGGAGACCTACGCGACCATGCCCTGGGAAGCGGACCGCACCCTGAGCGCCTGGGTGGCTCCGGCACCGGTCAACCCGGACCGGAAGCGGGGGATGGTGCCGCCCGAGCTGCGGGCCTTCTTCTGGGAGACCGCCGGTCTGCTCAGCCAGATCCTGACGGCGTCCGCGGTGGCGCTGTGGACCGACGATCCCGAGGAGATCCGCCCCATCCTCGCCTACAGCACGCTGCCGCTGGCCTCGGGTCTGCAGCAGCAGATCATGGCGCACGCCACCTTCCACCTGCCCTCGATTCAGGAGCAGGACCTGCGGCTCATCACCCGGGTCGGCATGGCCGAGTCGCCGGAGCTCAAGGGCGCCTTCAACACCTACCTGCCCCTGCTGCTCAACGAGACCACCCAGGGCCACGACCTGCTGATGGTGTTCCGGCAGGAGGACCAGTCCTTCACCATGGCCGAGATCGAGGTGATCGAGCACATGGGCCGGATCCTGGGGCTCCACCTGCAGGAGGCCCGCCTCCACGAGCGCTACCACCACGCGTTCCTCTCGGTGAGCCATCGGATCCTGCGGTCCAGCGAGGGACGGCTGCCAAGTCTGCGTCCCCACAGCCTCGCCACCGCCCGGCTCGCCCGGGACCTGGCGCTGAAGCTTGAGCTGACCACCGAGGAGGTGGAGGCCGTGAGCATCGCGGCGATCCTCCACGACGTCGGCCTGCTGATGCTGGATCCGGTGATGCTCGGCAAGCAGAACCTCGATGCCGAGGAGCTGAAGAAGGTCCGGAACCATCCCGAGCTGGCCGCGGTCTTCCTGAAGGACCTGCGCTTCCCCTTCGACGTGGTGAAGATGATCCGGCACCACCACGAGCGGTGGGACGGGCGGGGCTATCCGGACCGGCTGCGAGAAACCGGCATCCCCATCGGCAGCCGCATCATCGGGCTCATCGAGGCCTACGAGGTGATGACCAGCGGCAAGGGCTACCGCGCCCCCCAGGGCTTCCGCCTCGTGCTGGAAGAGCTGCAGAGCGAGGCCGGGGCGCAGTTCGATCCGCGGGTGGTGGCCGCCTTCCAGGAGCTCATGACACGGCGCGGCGAACGGGGCTAACCTGGAAGCCGGAGGTCTGATGCCCTCGAGGCGCTCTCAGCGGGGATTCACCATGGCCCTGGCCCTGGCGATGGCCGTGGTCATGGGCATTCTGCTGCTGAAGGCCACCCCTGATGTGGTCAAACAGGTGCAGCATGAGAACGAAGCCGAGCTGATCTTCCGCGGGGAGGCCATCGCCAACGCCATCCGGATCTACTTTGCCCGGATGCACCGCTATCCCAAAGACCTGGACGAGATCATGAAGGTGCGTCCCCGCATCCTGCGGCAGAAGTACCGGGACCCGATGACCACCGACGGTGAGTGGGATTACTTGACGCAGGTTCTGCCCGGCGCCTCGGGCAGCACCGAGGGACTGCCCATTGTCGGCGTTCGGAGCCGCAGCACCAAGGACAGCATCCGCATCTACCAGAGCCAGGAACTGTACCACGACTGGAAGTTCTCCGCGGACCAGAACCTGCTGGGAATGGCTGCCGATCCCTCCTCCCGGATCAAGGCGCTCTCCAAGACGAGGGGCTCGTCCACCAAGTCCGATTCGTCGAAGAACTGAGGCGGCATGCTGCGAAAAGTCCTCGTCCTTTTCTGTGCCACCGCCATGGCGCTGCCCGCCCAGGAGTTCCGGGCCTGGGCGCGGCGCCTGGAGGCTCGGGGCGTTAGCGTGTCGGCGGGCATCTGGGATGCTGGCACCGGGAAGGCCCTCGAGCGCCACCGGGATGATCTGGCCCTGATTCCTGCCAGCACCACCAAGGCCGTGAGCACCTATGCCCTGCTCAAGTCGCTGAAGCCCGACTTCACCCTGGAGACGGAAGTCTGGGGAGACCTCAAGGACGGGGTTGTGGAAGGTGACCTGATCTTCAAGGGGGATGGGGATCCCCTGCTGACCACCGAGCGCCTGTGGATGCTGGTCCAGTCCCTGAAGAAGCTCGGTCTGCGGCGTGTGGCCGGCTCCATCCGTCTGGACCAGAGCGCCTTCGATTCCCAGCGGCAGCCCCAGGGCTGGGAGAACACCTCGGCCAACACGCTGCCGACGGTGCTGGCCCTGTCCGTGAACTTCAACCGGGACGAGACTGGCCGCCCGGCGGCGGATCCCGAGCGGCTGGCTCGCGAGATCCTCACACGCCTGCTCACGGAGTCAGGCATCGCCATCGAGGGCAAGCCCGGGGGGGCTGGCGTGCCGACGAAGCTGGCCAGCTGGACTTCCCCGCCCCTGCGCGCCCTGGTCATGGACATCAACAAGTGGTCGAACAACTTCATGATCGAGATGCTGGTGCGAAAATTCGGCGCCGGCTCCTGGCCCCGGGGCGTCCTGCGGATCCAGGACTTCTATCGGACCGCCTACGGTCTGGGGCCAGAAGCCGTCCACGTCACGGACGGCTCGGGCCTGAGCAAGGAGAACCGGCTCTCGGCCCGCACCCTGGCGACGATCCTGCGAGGCGCCCAGCACGACTTCGAGGTGGGGCCCGAGTTCGTCTCCTCCCTGAAGATCATTGGGGGGGAACCCTGGAAGCTGAAGATCAAGGACCCGAACCTCACGCGCCGGGTGCGGGTGAAGAGCGGCCACCTGGACCGGGTCGACAGCCTCTGCGGCTACCTCCAGACCCCGGACGGGAAGCAGCGCGTCTTTGCCATCCTGCTCAATGGCCCCTGCGGGGATGAGGATATCTGGGAGCAGGTCTCCCGCTGGGCCAACTAGGAAGAATCGGTGATCAATATTGAGCCTTCGGGCCTGGGGGACGATAAGCGGACCAGGAGGGTCCATGACCCGGATCGCCATCGTGGACGACAGCCGGCTGGTGCGCGCCTTCGTCGCCGGGGCCCTGCGCGCCCAGGGGTCCGAGGTGGTCGAGGTGGAACCCACCTCCCTCTTCGAGGTGCTGAGGGTGCTGCGGGAGACGCCCGTTGACCTGCTGGTGGTGGACTTCCTCATGCCGGACTGCCCGGGCGAGAGCCTGGTCCGCGCCTGCCGGGAGGACAGCGCTCTGCTTGAGCTCCCCATCCTCATGCTCTCCGCCCACCGCGATGACGACAGCCTGATCCGGCTGCAGCAGCTGGGGATCTCGGGGTTCCTGCTCAAGCCCGTGGAAGCCCAGGCGCTGGTGGCGAAAGTGGCTGAGGCCCTTGCGGGCTGAGCCGGGAGCGGGAAGTCTGGAGCCATGGACGTGACGCGAAGGCCGGATGCCCGGGGACTGGCCGCCCTGATTCTGGGGGCCTCCCTGCTGGGTTTCGCCGCCATGCTGGTGCGCTGGGCCGCCCCGGCCGGGCCCCTGGTCGTGGGCTTCTACCGCATGGTCTTCGCGCTGCCTCTGGTGGCCGTGCTGGCCTGGCGGAGCCGGACCCCCGGCCCGGCGGGCCCACGACTCTGGGCGGTGCTGGCCGGGGCCTGCTTCGTGGCGGATCTCTGGATGTGGCATACGGCCCTGCACCTGACCAGCGCCGCCAACGCCACGCTGCTGGTGACCCTGGCGCCGATCTGGGTGGCCCTGGTGGCTGTGCTCTGGATGGGCGCCCGGCTGCGGCGGCGCTTCTGGGCCGGCATGGCCCTGGCCACCGCCGGAGCTCTGGTTCTGGGCCTCGCCCAGGGGGCCCGCCTGGGCACGGGGCTGGGGGAGCTGCTGGGGGCCCTGGCCTCTCTGGCCTACGCCGCCTTTACCCTGGCCCTGGGGCGCGCTCGGCGAAACCTCAGCACCCTCGAGGCCCTCTTCTGGGTGGTGCTCTGCTGCACGGTCCTCTTCGGCGTTCTGGGCTGGGCCCGGGGCGAGGCCTTCACTGGCTACCCGCCCCAGGCCTGGTGGGCCCTCCTGGCCCTGGGCCTGGGTGTGCAGGTGGGGGCGTGGTGGCTCATCACCTGGGGGCTGGGCCATGTCCCCACCAGCATGGGGGCCATGGGCCTCATGACCCAGCCTGTGGCCACCGTCATCCTCGGCTGGCTGCTGCTGTCCGAGGCCATGCGCCCCGTGCAGAGCCTGGGCGCCCTCCTCGTGCTGGCCGGCGTAACCCTCTGCGCCCTCACCCCGCCTTTGCCCGAACCCAGCCGCTAAAGGGCTCCGTGGCGGTTGGATCCACAGATTTCACAGATTTTAATAGCAACCGCAGAGGGCGCAGGTGGAGCTCTCCGGCGTCTCCTGCGGTTTCAGCCCGCATTTCTAATATGTGGATATAAAGCTCTTGCAGTTATCCCCGTCCATCCAAGTTCTCCCCGTCAAAAAGCCCTTGAATCAGGACCCTCGGCTGCGGGCTATTCCGGGGTGAGGACGCCGCGCTCCTCGCGGTAGGCGAACAGTTCGCCGAAGCGGCCCCACGCGACCACGGTCTCAAAGGTCTGCTCGGGGTCCTCCATGGGCAGGCGCGTGGCCAGCTCCTGGAGCAGCACTTCCTTGGGCAGTTCGCCCTCCTGCAGCTCGATCATCTCCCGCACCACGCGGAACAGCCGGAGCTCCAGCAGCTGGGCGCGCCAGAGGTCCTTGCGGTCGTCCATGTTGGCGTTCACGAACTTCTTGCCCAGGGCCGTGAGCAGCACCGCGCGCTTGGGGGTGTCGACCAGGTCGAGCATCTCCGCGGCCTTCACGGTGGTGAGGACCCGCTCGAAGGGCACGTGGGTGTGGGAGGCCACCTGGAAGAGGTCGCTGGTGCCGCCCTGGGCTTCCACGAACTCCAGGAGGCCCAGGATGTCGGCGCTCTGGACCTGGGGCAGGGGCTCCACCTGATCGTCCTCGGAGGCGCTGAGGATGGGGGCGGAGATCAGGACGTCCGGCAGCTCCGCGCTGGTGATGAGGTCGTGGATGTGATCCACCAGCTTCATGAACTCAGGCGAGCGGCTGTCCCGGGGGCGGGGCAGGGGGATGTCCACCACGGTGCGGAGGATGCCGGGCGCGCCGGAGAGGATGGCCACGCGGTCGGCCATGAGCAGCGCTTCGCGGATGGACTGGCTCACCATGACGATGGCGGACGGGTTGCGCTCCTTGTCCGCCCAGATGTCCATGATCTCCGCGCGGAGGGCCTCGGCCGTGAGGGCGTCCACCTGGCTGAAGGGCTCGTCCATGATCAGGATCTCGGGATCCACCGCCAGGGCCCGGGCCACGCCGACGCGCTGCTTGGTGCCGCGCGAGAGCTCCCGGGGGAAGGCCTCCTCGAAGCCCTCGAGACCCACCTTGCGGATGGCCTGGTGGGCCTTCTCACGCACCTCGCCCTCGGGCAGGTCCCGGGCGCGGAGCACCACCCGGACATTCTCTTCCACGGTCATCCAGGGATAGAGGGCGAAGGTCTGGAACACCATGGCGACGCCGGGGTTGAGGCCCTCGAGCTTCTCGCCGTGGTGGCGCACCTCGCCCTGGGTGGGCACCAGCAGGCCCGAGAGGATGCGCAGCAGGGTGGACTTGCCACAGCCGTTGGGGCCGATGAGGGACAGGATCTCATCGGGCCGCACCTCGAGGCGGATGTCCTCCAGTACGCGCTGCACCTTGCCCTTGGGGCCCGAGAAGCGCATCTGGATGCCACGCAGTTCACAGATGGGAGCGCCGTAGGTTTGTTGCATGACGACCTCAGCGGTTCAGGGCGTAGCGGGTTTCCGCCAGCCGATAGAGGGGGACCCAGACGAGGCGGTTGAAGACCACCACCAGGCCGGCCATGAGCAGGGCGCTGGCGGCCAGGTTGGGCATGGAGCCCTGGTCCGTGGCCAGCACCACCTCGGCGCCGAGGCCGAAGGTGCGGAGGGTCTGGTGCTTGGCGGTGACGATCTCGGTGACGATGCTGGCGTTCCAGGCCCCGCCCGTGGCCGTCACCCAGCCCGTGACCAGGTAGGGGAACACCGCCGGGAAGTAGAGGGTCCAGCACCGCTTCCACAGCGACAGCCGGTAGGCCCGGGAGGCCTCGCGCAGGTCGGCGGGGATGGCCTGCGCCCCCGCGATGATGTTGAACAGCAGATACCACTGGGTGGACAGCACCATGAGCAGGACACAGCTGACGCCCAGGCCGATGCCCATGCCCTGGAAGATCAGGATGAGGCTGGCGAAGATCAGGGAGGACGGGAAGGAGGCCGCCACCTGCACCACGGACTGGAGGCGCCGGGACCATTTCGGCGACATGCCGATCCAGAGGCCCACGGGCAGGGTCCAGAGGGTGGCCAGGAAGGTGGAGAGCAGGACCCGCGACAGGGAGGCACCGCCCGCCTTCAGCAGCTGCAGCCACTTGGCGGGGCTCACATCCACCAGCAGCCGCACTACGGAGAGCCCGCCCAGGGCCAGCAGCCCCAGCATGGCGATCAGCGCCGAGGCGGCGAACCAGGGCGCCAGCCGGCCCGGGCGCTTGAAGCTCTCCTCCGCCTGGGCGAGGAGCACGGGCCGGGGCCGCCGCCGGTGGAGGCGCTGGTTCCGCTTTGCCTCCAGCCAGCGCAGCAGCCGGGAGCGGCGCAGGAAGCGCAGCAGCCAGTTGTCGTTGGGCTCCACCTCGGCGGATTCATCCACCTGGAAGCGCTGGGACCAGGCCACCACGGGGCGCCAGACCAGCTGGTCCAGCAGGATGACCAGGGCCAGCATGGTGAGGATCGCGTAGACCTGGGCGCGGCCGTTGCCCTGCTCCACCGCGGTGTTCATGTAGGAACCCACGCCGGGGAGCTGGAAGTTCTTGTCACCGGCCTTGAAGGCCTCCGCGGTCATGAGGAAGAACCAGCTGTTGGCCACGCTCACCATGGAGTTCCACACCAGGCCGGGCGTGGCGAAGGGGATCTCGAGCCAGCGCAGCCGCTGCAGCCAGCTGAAGCCGAACAGCCCGGCGGTCTCCTCCAGATCCTTGGGCAGGGTCTTCAGCGACTGGTAGAAGCTGAATGCCATGTTCCAGGCCTGGCAGGTGACGATGAGCAGCACCGCCGAGAGCTCGAGCCCGACGTTGCTGCGCGGGAACAGCGTGAGCATCAGCAGCAGCACCGGCGGCAGGAAGGCCAGCATGGGCACGCTCTGGAGGATGTCCAGGATGGGCACCAGGAAGCGCTCCGCCAGGGGATCCTTCGCGGCCCAGTAGGCCACCACCAGCGTGAAGGCGAGGGACACCGCGTAGGCGGCGATGGCGCGGATCAGGGAGAGCAGCACGTACTTGGGCAGGGCCCAGGCGCTGAGGTCGATCACCACCGAGGGCCGCTGCACGGCGGTCCACTCCCGGCCCACCAGCCAGAGCGCCGCCAGGGTGCTCACCAGGGCGGCGAGCACCAGCAGATCGATCCACCGGCGACGGCGGATGGGCGCTGTGATCAGGTTGGTGGCCTGGCCCCAGACGGTGTCGAGCAAGCGATGGATCATGGCCGGTCCGGAGGATTGGAGGCGGCGCCACCAGGAGCGCCGCCATCCCATTCAGGGTGCGGATTCGGGAGAGCGGACGGGCGCCACCTCAGCGGGCGGCGCGTCTCGACGGAGGTTCGGAGAGGTCGGCGTGTCGTCCCATCGGAACCTCCTTTCCGGCCTCGGGGCCAAGGCCAGTCTGCCCCACCCCGGAGGCGGGGGTCAACCCATGGACCCGAGATATTACGGCCTCGGTACAGCCTGGAGCAGCTGGGTGATGACCTGGTCTGTGGTGGCACCGTCGGCCTCGCTCTCGAAGGTGAGCAAGAGGCGGTGGCGCAGCACGTCCGGGGCCAGGTCCACGATGTCCTGGGGCAGCACATGGTCCCGGCCCTGGAGGTAGGCCAGGGCCCGGGAGGCCGCCTGCAGGGACAGGGAGGCCCGGGGGCTGGCCCCGCAGCGCAGCAGCTCCTTGCCCTTCCAGGACTTGCCCTGGCCCGGCCGGGTGGCCTGGACCAGCCGCACGATGTAGGCGCGGATCGCCTCGTCCAGTCGCACCTGCTGGGCCTCGCGGCCCGCGGCCAGCAGGCTGGGGCCGTCCACCACGGGATTCACCTCGTCACCGTTCAGGTGGGCGCGGCGCAGGACCTCGATCTCTTCCTCGTGCTTGGGGTAGTCCACCCGCAGCTTGAAGAGGAAGCGGTCCATCTGGGCCTCGGGCAGGGGGAAGGTGCCCTCCTGCTCCAGGGGATTCTGAGTGGCCAGCACCAGGAAGGGGTCCGGCAGCTTGAAGCTCTCGTCGCCCAGGGTCACCTGGCGCTCCTCCATGGCCTCCAGGAGGGCCGCCTGCACCTTGGACGGGGCACGGTTGATCTCGTCCGCCAGCACGAGGTTCGCGAAGACCGGGCCGCGCTTGGGCGTGAAGGTGAGCTGTCGGGGATCGAAGATCAGGGTGCCCACCACGTCGCTGGGCAGCAGATCCGGGGTGAACTGGATGCGGCGGAAGCTGGTGTGGCTGGCCGAGGCCAGGGTCTTGATGGTGCGGGTCTTGGCCAGGCCCGGCAGGCCCTCCAGCAGCACGTGGCCCCGGCAGAGCAGGGCCACCAGCAGCCGGTTGAGCAGCAGGGACTGGCCCACGATCACCTTGCGGCACTCGGTGAGCAGGGGTTCCAGGGAATGGGGGGCGGCGGTGGTCATGGCGGGTCCGGGGCGTTTCCCCATCTTGACTGGAATTGGGTTCCGGGAGCGAATCCGTTGACCCACGGTAAGTGCTTACGAGCCTTCCGGCCGGTGCTAGGCTCCTGGGAAATCCCGATCCCTGTCCCTTCCACTGGAGGCCCCATGCGAACCGCAGTCATCGTCGAAGCCAAGCGCACCCCCATCGGCCGGGGCATCAAGGGCGCCTATGCCGCCACCCGTCCCGAGCACCTCGGCGCGGCCGTGGTGGAGGCCCTCAAGCCCCTGCTCAAGGACTGGTCCGGTCTGGAGGACGTGCTCGTGGGCTGCGCCATGCCCGAGGGCGAGCAGGGCATGAACATGGCCCGGCTCATCAGCTTCCGTGCTGGCCTGCCCATCACGGCCGGGGCCGCCACCGTCAACCGCTTCTGCGGCAGCAGCCAGGAGACGATGCTCATGGCCGCCCGGGCCATCATGGCCAACCAGGGGGACCTCTTCCTGACCGGCGGCGTGGAGAGCATGTCCAAGGTGCCCATGATGGGCTTCAACCCCAGCGTGGATCCCTACCTGAACGAGCACTACCCCGAGGCCTACTGCTCCATGGGCATCACCGCCGAGAACCTGGCCCGGGAATACGGCATCACCCGGCGGGACCAGGATGAGTTCGCCTTCCAGAGCCACCAGAAGGCCGCCGCCGCCTGGAAGGCCGGGAAGTTCGCGAAGGAAGTGGTCCTCTTCGAGACCAAGGGCCTGGACGGCAAGCCCGTCACCCTGCAGCAGGACGAGTGCATCCGCGCCGAGACCACCGTGGAAAAGCTGGGCGAGCTGAAGCCCGCCTTCCTGGCGGACGGCAATGTCACCGCCGGCAACAGCTCCCCCATCACCGACGGCGCCGCCTTCATGCTGGTGATGGAAGAGGGCCTGGCCAAGTCCCTGGGTCTGAAGGCCCGGGCCCGCATCCTCGGCGGCGCGGTGGCCGGCGTCGAGCCGGAGCGCATGGGCATCGGGCCCGTGCCCGCCGTGAAGAAGGCCCTGGACCGCTTCGGCCTGACCCTGGACCAGATCGACGCCATGGAGCTGAACGAGGCCTTCGCGGCCCAGAGCCTGGCCGTCATCCGCCAGGGCGGCTACGACCCCGCCAAGGTGAATGCCTGGGGCGGCGCCATCGCCGTGGGCCACCCCCTCGGCGCCAGCGGCGCCCGCATCCTGACCACCCTGCTCAACCGCCTCGAGACCGACGGCGGGAAATACGGCATCGCCACCATGTGCATCGGCGGCGGCCAGGGCATCGCGTCGATCATCGAGAAGCTCTGATCCGACCACGCGACATTGAGACCTGGAGGTTGGACATGAAAATCCAAAAGATCGGCATTCTCGGCTCGGGTGTGATGGGCTCGGGCATCGCGGCGCATGTGGCGTCCGCGGGCTGCCAGGTGGAGCTGCTGGACATCGTCATCGACGAGGCGGCGCCGGACAAGCTGGCGCAGGGAGCCCTGGCGGCCTTGGCCAAGAGCAGGCCCGCGCTGGCCATGCACCCGTCGTTCCTGAAGCGGATCCGCCCCGGCAACCTGCGGGACCACCTGGATCGCCTCTCGGACTGCGACTGGGTCGTGGAGGTGGTCAAGGAGGACCTGGCCATCAAGCGCGAGCTCTACGGCCGCCTGGAGCCGAAGCTCAAGCCCGGCGCCTGGATCAGCTCGAACACCTCGGGCATCCCGCTGAAGCTGCTGGTGGAGGGCCGCGCTGACGCCTTCCGCAGCCACTTCGTCATCACCCACTTCTTCAACCCTGTGCGCTACCTGCGCCTGCTGGAGTTCGTGACCGGCCCCGAGGTGGACGCCGTGGAGGCCCAGGCCTTCCGCGTCTGGCTGGAGGAGAGCCTCGGCAAGGAGGTGGTGCCCGCCTTCGACAGCCCCACCTTCATCGGTAACCGCATCGGCATCCACAGCATCATGGCCACGCTGCACATGGCCCTGGCAGAGAAGATCCCCTTCGAGGTCGTCGATTCGGTGCTGGGCGACGCCGCCGCCCGGGCCAAGAGCGCCGCCTTCCGCACCGCGGACCTGGCGGGCGTGGACATCCTCGCGGCCACCGCGAAGAATGTCTATGACCTGTGCCCCAACGACGAGGTCCGGGACGCCTTCAAGTTCCCGGAGTTCCTGCAGTACATGCTCGACAACAAGCTGCTGGGCAACAAGACCAAGCAGGGCTTCTTCAAGAAGGGCCCCAAGGACGCCAAGGGCAAGAAGTCCTTCATGGCCCTGGACCCCGCCACCCGCGAGTACGTTCCGCAGGTGAAGCGCGACTGGCCGATCCTGAAGGAGCTGAAGGGCATCGATGACCCTGCGGAGAAGGTGAAGACCCTCCTCACCAGCGACACCGAGGCGGGCAAGCTGGCCTGGCGCTGCATCGCCCCGAACCTGACCTACGCGGTGAACCGCCTGGGCGAGGTGACGGACGGCCCCCTGAACGTGGACCGCGCCATCAAGAACGGCTTCGCCTTCGAGCTGGGCCCCTTCGAGCTCTGGGACATCCTGGGCCTGGAGCGCGTCGCCGCCCGCATGAAGTTCGAGGAGATGCCCCTGGCCCCCCTGGTCGAGCAGATGCTTGCCAAGGGCATTCCCGGCTTCTACCGCTGGGAGCACGGAGTCCCCGTGGCCCAGCTGAACCCCAAGACCCTGGCCTTCGATCCCATCCTCGAGGACCGGCGCGTGACCATCCTCAAGCGCCAGGAGGGGCAGGGCAAGGTGGTGGCCGAGAACGGCAGCTGCCAGCTCATCGACCTGGGCGACGACGTGGCCTGCCTGGCCTTCCGCAGCAAGATGAACGCCCTGGACGACGGCATCATCGGGCTCATGGAGGAGACCATCCAGAAGCACATCCCCGGCCGCTTCAAGGGCCTGGTGGTGGGCAACCAGGGCCAGCACTTCAGCGCCGGCGCCAACCTGGTCATGGTGCTCAACGCCGCCCGGGAAGGGAAGCTCGACCTCATCGAGGAGGTGGCCCGCCGGCTGCAGTACGCGGCCCGCATGCTCACCTACGCGCCCTTCCCCACGGTGGCGGCGCCCTTCAACCTGGCCCTGGGCGGCGGCTGCGAGCTGACCATGGCCTGCCAGCGGGTGGTGGGCCACGCGGAGCTCTACATCGGGCTGGTCGAAGTCGGCGTGGGCGTCATCCCGGCGGGCGGCGGCTGCCTCCAGATGCTGCTCCGCATGGAAGACGCCATGGCCGCCCAGGGTCAGCTGGGGCCCATGCCCAAGGTGAAGGCGGCCTTCCAGGGCATCGGCACCGCCACGGTGCACACCAGCTTCGACGAGGCCCAGCGCAATGGCTACCTACGGCGCACGGACCGCCGGGTCATGAACAAGGCCTTCCTGCTCTTCGAAGCCAAGCAGGAGGTGCTCAAGCTGGCCGAGGACTTCCAGCCCGTGAAGGAGCGCACCCTGCGCCTGCCGGGCCGGGGCGGCGCCGAGGCCCTCAAGTGCGCCGTGCGGGACTTCCAGCTCCAGGGGCTGGCTTCCGAGCACGACGGCATCATCATGGGCGAGCTGGCCACCATCCTGACGGGCGGCGACATCAGCCCGGTCCAGGAGGTTACCGAAGAGCGGATCCTCGAGCTGGAGCGGCAGGCCTTTGCCCGCCTCTGCGGCTACGAGAAGACCCAGGCCCGCATGGACGCCATCCTGAAGACGGGCCGTCCGCTTCGAAATTAGGCTCAAACCATCGTTATTTTGTGACTTATGCCGCCTTTTCAGAGGCGGCATTTTTTTAGTGTTGCCAGGGTGTGACGGGCTCGGAACACTTGGTTCGGTCTCATTCTGAACCAATCAGCCAGGAGGCACTGTGAGCGGGAATTCTCAGTCAACGCCACGGGTAGCGGCCATCGTGGGTCCCTACCTCTCTGGAAAGACCTCCTTGATGGAGAGCCTCCTGTTCGTGGCGGGTGCCCTGCCGCGCAAGGGCACCGTCAAGGAGGGCAACACGGTCGGTGACGCTTCGCTGGAAGCGAAGGCCCGGCAGATGAGCGTGGAGGCCAGTCTGGCCGCCTGCACCTACCAGGGCGAAGCCTGGACCCTGATCGACTGCCCGGGCTCCGTGGAGTTCAGCCAGGAGGGCGCCCACGCGCTCATGGCCGCGGACATCGCGGTGGTGGTGTGCGATCCCGATCCGAACCGCGCCCTGATGGTGGCGCCCACCCTGAAGTTCCTCGATGACCACCAGGTGCCCCACGTGGTCTTCGTCAACAAGATGGAAGCCCCCGGCAGCGGCGGCAAGCTGAAGGATGTCCTGAACGCCCTTCAGCAGGTCTCCGAGCGGCCCCTCGTCCTGGTCGAAGTCCCCATCCGCGAAGGCGAGCAGATCACGGGCTACGTGGACCTCATCAGCGAGCATGCCTACAAGTACGAAGCCGGTCAGGACGCGGACCTGATGCAGATGCCCGAGTCCGTGCTGCCCGAGGAACTCGAGGCACGGCAGGTCCTGCTGGAGAAGCTGGCGGACTTCGACGACCACCTCATGGAAGAGCTGCTCAGCGACATGGCGCCCTCCTACGAGGAAGTCAGCGAGGACATGGCGAAGGACGTGCAGGCCGACCTGCTCGTGCCCGTCTTCTTCGGCTCCGCGGACAAGGACACCGGCGTGCGCCGGCTGTTCCAGGCCCTGTGCGACGAGGCCCCCCGGGTGGATGTCACCGCCGCGCGGCTGGGCATTCCCGATGGCAAGGAGACCCTGGTCCAGGTCATCAAGACCGTCCACGCGCAGCACGTGGGCAAGCTGAGCATCTCCCGCGTGTGGCGGGGCGAGGTGGTGGACGGCAGCAGCCTGGCCGGCAACCGGGTCAGCGGCATCAACAAGCTCTTCGGCTCGCAGCAGATCAAGCAGCCGAAGGCCGGGGCCGGCGAGATCGTGGCCCTGGGCCGCATGGACGAGGTCCACACCAGCGAGGGCCTCAGCCCGTCCACCCGGGTGGAGCTCGACTGGCCCGCGCCCATGCAGCCGATGCTGGCCCTGAGCCTGCACACCGTGAAGAGCGGTGACGACGTGAAGCTGTCCCTGTCCCTGCAGAAGCTCTGCGAAGAGGACGCCTCCCTGCAGGTGGAGCAGAACGCCGAGACCCAGGAGCGCATCCTCTGGGGCCAGGGCGAGGTGCATCTCAAGTGCGCCCTGGACCGCCTCAAGAGCCGCTTCGGCCTCGACGTCAACCACCATCCCCCGATGGTCCCCTACCGCGAGACCTTCACCAAGGGCACCAAGATCCACGGCCGCCACAAGCACCAGACCGGCGGCCATGGCCAGTTCGGCGACGTCTGGTTCGAGATCAAGCCCCTGCCGCGCGGGAGCGGGTTCGTCTTCGAGGAGCGCATCGTTGGCGGCGTGGTGCCGAAGAACTTCTTCGGCGCCATCGAGCACGGCGTGGTGGACTGGATGAAACGCGGCCCCCTGGGCTTCCCCGTGGTCGATATCCACGTGGCCCTGGTGGACGGCAGCTACCACACCGTGGACAGCTCCGACATGGCCTTCAAGACCGCCGCCCGCATCGGCATGAGCGAGGGCGCCCCCCTCTGCCATCCCGTGCTGCTGGAGCCCATCTCCGAAGTGCACATCGCGGTGCCCAGCGAGTTCACCCCCAAGGCCCAGCGCCTGGTGACGGGCCGCCGCGGCGGGCAGGTGCTCGGCTTCGACGCCCGGCCCGGCTGGACCGGCTGGGACGTGGTCTCCGCCTACATCCCCCAGGCCGAGATGAGCGATGTCATCGTCGAGCTGCGCAGCCTCACCATGGGCGTCGGCTCCTTCACCTGGGCCTTCCACCACCTGCAAGAGCTCGTCGGCCGCGATGCCGACAAGGTGGTCGAGGCCAGGAAGCAGACGAAGGCGCCGGCTTGAGATTGCGCCAGGCTCCAGCCTTGGCAGGCCGGAGATAGAAAAAGACTGAAGATCGGCCCTGCGGGGCCGATCTTTTTGTCAGTGGAGGTCCGTCCCCCTCGGCTGGCCGACGGCCAGACCCTGTCAATATCAAGCTCGGAATCCGCGCAGCGGATTCCGAGCAAGGAGCGGCACTTGGCCCAGACAGGCGTACAGATCATCTCCGTGGAACCCGGCAGCCTGGCCGAGGAGGCTGGCATCCGGCCGGGCGACACGCTGCTGGAGATCCACGGCGAGGCGGTGCTGGACCAGCTGAGCTACCAGTACCTCATCAGCCGGGAGGACGAGGCCACCCTGCGGCTGCGCCGGCCGGATGGCAGCACCTTCGAGACCGACCTGGAGAATGGCGGCGAGGGCATCGGTGTGGACCTGGCCCAGGACGAGGTCAAGGTCTGCCGCCAGAACTGTGTCTTCTGCTTTGTGCACCAGATGCCCAAGGGCTTCCGGAAGTCGCTCTACCTGAAGGACGAGGACATCCGGCTGTCCTTCCTCTACGGCCACTTCACGACGCTGTCGAGCAGCGATGACGCGGAGCTGGACCGCATCGTGCGCGAGCGCCTGAGCCCCATCCACGTGTCGGTCCACGCCACGGAGCCCGCGGCCCGGGTCCGGGTGGTGGGCAACCCCCGCGAGGGCGACATCCTGCGCAAGATCGACCGCCTGCTGGCCGGGGGCATCGATGTCCACACCCAGGCGGTGGTGGCCCCGGGTCTCAACGATGGCGCCATCTGGCAGCAGACCCTCGACGACCTCTGGGCCCGGCGGCGGGAGGGCCGGGGCAGCGTGCTCAGCCTCTCCTGCGTGCCCGTGGGCCTCACCGCGCACCGGGACGGGCTGCCCTTCGTGCAGGACGTCGATCCCGCCTTTGCCCGGGACTGGGCCCTGCGCTGGAAGCCCGAGGTGCGACGACTCGCCGCGGCCAACGTCGGGGAGCCCTGGCTGCTGCTGGCGGACGAGTGGTTCACCCGGGCGGGCCTCGAGGTGCCGGGCCGCGCCTTCTACTCAAGGTCCTGGGCGCAGCTGGAGAACGGCGTGGGCCTGGTGCGGCGCTTCCTGGAGCACAGCCGCCGCTTCATCCGCAGCCCGCGGGCCCAGGGCTTCAAAGGGCGGCGGGTGCTGCTGCTCACCGGGCCGAGTTTCGCGCCGACCCTGAGCCGCGTGGCGGCGGAGCTGAACCGTGCCGTGGGCAGTCACCTGCGGGTGGTGGCCGCCAAGAACTTCAGCTTCGGCGAGAGCGTCACCGTGGCTGGCCTGCTCTGCGGCGCCGACCTGAAATACGCCGCCCATGCGGACCGCGACGCCCAGGGCGGCCGCGCGGACTGGGTGGACGCGGTGGCGGTGCCCTCCTCCAGCCTCCGCACGCACACCGGACCCACGGACCAGTACACGCTGCGGGGCGTGGTGGTCCGCGAAGAGGGCACCTTCCTGGACGACCTGACGCTGCCCCAGCTGGCGGCGGACCTGGGCGTGCCGGCCGTGCCCAGCGGCGCCAACCTGTCCCACCTGCTGGACCACCTCGAGGCCGCCGACCGCGGCGCCTTCCACGGCGGCGCCCTGCAGTCCGCCTTCCACACCGCCGGCCTGAACCAGCCCCAGGGCGCCTACAACCCCTGAGTGTCCGGTCAGTGTTCGGGAAAGAAACAAAGGCCAACCGCAGAGGCCGCAGAGAAAGGCTGGCAGTGGGCTACCTGCGACTTGCCTGGTCCGGAGTGCTCCCACCATGAGCGCTCCCAGGGCATTCCTGAGCCTTCTGAAGCCCTTTTTTAGCCGGGGATGAACGGGGATGGACGGGGATAAGGAGGAGTGCCTCCGCCTGATTGTCAGGCTCGAAAGGAGCTACGCCCTTGCCCCGATGCGCTTTTTCATCCCCATTTATCCCCGTTCATCCCCAGCCAAATGCTTTTCTGTCTTATGCCACGACTCCTAGAGAGAACCCGCGAGCACCTTCTGCACCGGTGCGCTCTTTGCGGGGAGAACTTCTTCACCAAAATCCCGGAAGACCCTTTTTTCGGCCACTCCTTCCTGTCGCCTTGGCCGGGGTATTCCAGGCAGGATGGAGGACATGCCTTCCGCCGCCGCCGCCCTGTCTCGCCGCCGCATGGTGGCGCGGGCGCAGCTGGCCGGGTCGGCGCTGTGCTTCGGACTGATGGCGATCCTGGCCCGGAAGCTCACGCTGCCGGGCATGGGCTTCTCGGCGGGCCATCTCGCGGTCATGCGCTTCGTGGTGGGGGCCCTCCTCAGCCTGGTGGCCTTCGGGCTCATCCCCGGCCTCTACCGGCCCAGCAACTACCGGCTGCTGGTGACCCGCGGCCTCTCGGGCGGGGCCGTGGTGGTGCTCTACTTCTACGCCCTGGCCCACATCCCCGCGGGTGAGGCGGGCATTCTCTACAACGTGTTCCCGGTGATCGCCACGGGCATGTCGCTGGTGCTCTTCAAGGAGCGCCCCACCCTCCACCTCTGGCTGGCCATCCTGGCTGCGTCCCTGGGTGTGGCGCTGGTGCTCAGTCAGGGCCATCTGGGCCTGAGCTTCGGCCGGGGCCAGCTGGCGGCGCTGGCCGCCGCGGTCTTCGCCGCCACCAGCGCCAACGCCATCCGGGCCGTGCGGCACACGGATAACGCCGCCACGATCTTCTTCTTCTTCTGCGTGGCGGGACTGCCCGTGGTGCTGCCCTTCGCCCTGACCCCCTGGCCCGGCGGGCTGGGACCCTGGTCCCTGGCCATCCTGATGAGCCTGCTGGCCTACGGGGGCCAGATCCTCATGTCCCAGGCCTACGGCACCCTGGCCGTCTCGGAGGCCGCCATCTGGCTCCAGCTGCTGCCCATCATCCAGTACCTGCTGGCCATGCCCCTGCTGGGGGAGCGGGCCACGCTGCCCGGGCTGGCGGGCGTGCTCATCACCGTGGCGGGGGTGGCCTACGGTACGGTGCTGGGCCAGCGCCGGAAGCCGGTCCCCGCCGTCTGAGCCAGCCGGACAAAGGAGGAGGGCCGCCGCGGCGGCCCTCCTCTGTCGTTGGAACCTGATTGATCTAGCGGCTGATGGTCAGGGTGTAGCCGTTCCTGGCGTCGAAGGACTTGGCGTAGCCGACGACCTTGATGTAGAACACCGCCGTGGCGCCCGTATTCTGGAAGCTCAGCGTCTCCGTGCTGGAGAAGGTGGAGCTGTAGCGCAGGGCGGTGCCGGTGCTTTTGAGCAGGTAGAGGTCGAAGTCCTTGCCGGCGGGGCCGGTCATGCTCACGGTCACGGTGCGGCCGGCGCCGACGGTGAGCTTGAAGAAGTCCTGGTCGGTGCTGCTGCCGAGGGTGCCGGTGACCTTGGTGATGGTGTTGGCAAGGACGTTGGCGGTGGCCAGCAAGTTGTTGCTCTCGACCTCGCTGTAGGAGGAGACGACGCTGGCGTTGTAGACGACGAAGGCTGCGGCGGCGGAGGTGCCGACGTTGCCGGCGGCGTCATAGGCCTTGATCACGAGGCTGTGCGAAGCGTTGGCGAGGGTCTTGGAGTCCAGGCCCAGGGCGTGGGGGGCTGCGGTGGTCGTGCCCTTGAGGGTGCCGTCGACGTAATACTCGACCCGGGTGACGCCGACGTTGTCGGTGGCCGTGGCGGAGAGGCTGATGGTCCCGGCGCTGCCGGTGACGCAGCCGGCGGCCTTGGGGGCGATGGTGTCAGGAACAGGGTTGCTGATGACGAAGGAGACGGTGGCCGAGGTGCCGACATTGCCGGCGGCGTCGTAGGCCTTGATCACGAGGCTGTGGGTGGCGTTGGTCAGGGTCTTGGAGTCCAGGCTCAGGGCGAAGGGGGCGGCGCTGCTGGTGCCCTTGAGGCTGCCATCCACGTAGAACTCGACCCGGGTGACGCCGACGTTGTCGGTGGCCGTGGCGGACAGGGTGATGGTGCCGGCGGTGCCAGCCTCAGCGGCCTTGGCGGTCGGAGCGGTGGTGTCGGAGCTGAGGCTGGTCCAGGCCGAGCCCACGTTGATGCCATGGAAGGCGTTCCACACGGCCTGCTCCTCCGTGCTGCCGGCGCCGTAGAGATCCTTGGCGGCGCTGATGGCGGCGGTGCGCGCGGCGGCGTAGTTGGAGGTGCTGGTGAGGTAGGTGGTGAGGGCGCGGAACCAGATGGCCGCGGCTTTGTTGTTGCCCAGGCCCACCATGCCCGTAGGCAGGTAGCTGGTGCTGGTGTGGCCGGTGCTGGTGGCGCCCTGGCTCAGGAAGTAGAAGCAGCGGTTCATGGGGCCGCTGGAGTAGTGCACGTCCAGGCTGCCGAGGGAGGCGCTCCAGGCATCGGGGCTGTGGCCGTCCAGGCTGGGCTTGTACATGTAGCGGAGGGGGGCGGAGGAGAGCTGCTCGCCGATGGTCCAGTTGCCGCCGGTGTTGCCGATGTTGGCGCCGGATCCGCCCCGGGCATAGAACTCGATCAGGGTGCCGAAGATGTCGGAGTTGGCTTCGTTCAGGCCGCCGGACTCGCCGCAGTAGACCAGGTTCGCGGTGCGGGCGCAGACGCCGTGGCTCAGCTCGTGACCCGCCACATCCAGGGCCGTCAGGGTGGTGAAGCCGTTGCCGTCGCCGTAGGTCATGCAGAAGCAGCTGTCGGACCAGAAGGCGTTGTCGTAGGCGTTACCGATGTGCACGCGGCTGTAGGTGGCGGTGCCCTTGCCGTCGATGCCGTTGCGGCCGAAGACGTTCTTGTAGAAATCCCAGGACTTGGACATGCCGAACATGGCGTCCACCGCGGCGGTCTGGCCGTTGGGGGCGGTGGTGGAGGTGTTCTCGACGTAGTTGGCGCCGTCGCCCCAGGTGTTGGTGGCGCTGGTGTAGATGGTGCCGGCAGCGGTGGAGCTGGTGGCCGCGTGGGCGGCGTTCGTCACCACGTTGCTGCCGAAGGTGCCGCCGGTGCCGCGGGTCAGGTCACGCAGCTCGAAGCCGGTGGCGGTGCTGTTGGTGTTGACTGTGACTTCGCCCGAGTATTGGCTCTTGCCGGTACCCGTGGCGCCGCTGGTGTGCAGGCTGTTCCACTGCTGGAGGATCGCGCCGGTGTGGGCGTTCACGAGGTAGTCGGTGTGCCGGATGCCGTCCTGGGCGTTCTCGAGCTCGGTGTGGATGTGGTAGGCCAGGGTGTGGCGGACCACCACCTGCTCCACGCCGGTGGCATCCAGGTCCTGGTCCAGGGCGCGGCGGGACGACTTGCGGACCACGAGGCTGGTCTCGGGGTAGACCACCAGCTCGGTGGTGGGGGCCACGGCGAAGGCGCCGAGGGGGGCCAGGTCCTGGAGGACCGCCGCGAGCGCTTCGCCGGCACCCAGGGAGGGCGTGACGTTCAGCCGGATGTTGCGCTTGAGGGCGTCGGTGACGGGCAGTTCGACGCCGTGGCGGTCCAGGTGGGTGATGGCGTCGCCGCCCCAGACCCGGACGCCCCGGTAGAGCTGGCTGTGGTGGCCGTGGGTCTGGCCCAGCTCGTCGGCATGGGAGCCGCGCACACGGAAGGCATGGTCCGCGTCCAGGCCCAGCTCGGCGCGCCTGGCGATTAGGCCCTCGGTGGAGGCCCTCACCAGACGGGGGGACTCCAGCTCGGTGCGGGTGGAGGGGGTACCCGCGGCCAGGGTGACGGCCAGGAAGGAGAGGGTGAGCCAGAAGGAGGTGCGGGTCAGGGAGAGGGACTGGGAGGGGGTCATGGAGCACTCCTGGTGGAACGGTTGGGGTCTGGAGCTGGCATCCCGGATTCGTGAGGGGAAGGTGGTGAATCCACAACCACAGTGTTCAACCCGATCTACGACAGCGAAATACGCTTGATGGCCTACCAGTCACCCCCTCCTTTCAGGACGTTTTGGGGCCCCTTTTCCAGGTCCGACCGGCGCCGAGAGGGGCTCAATTGTGTCCAAATATATGAATGGTAATACTTAGACAAATCGGCCCGGCTACGTGGTTTTCGCTATACCAGGGCGCAAAAAACCAGGGCCCCGACTGGGGCCCTGGTGAAAATAGTTGGAACCTTTTTGGCGGAATCAGGTGGTGGGGGCTCCTGGCCGCTTCTTGAGGGAGACGGCGACCTTGACGTCCCCGCCGTCCTGGCCCTGGAACTTGTCGAGCTGCTCGAGGGACTTCTTCTTTGCGGTATCCGAGGCGGCGCGGATCGCGTCGAGCACGTCCACCATCACCTGGAACTTCACGTCCTCATCAACCTTCAGGAAGACCTTGCGGTAGTTGAGGGGCTGCAGCATGACGGCGTCAGGGATCTTGTCCTTGAGGCCCTGGGCGTCGATCTTGTCCTGCTGGAGCGTGATGGTCCCGTCCTGGTCCACCTGGATCAGGATGTTGTTGGGATCAGGCTTGGGCGGGGTGGCAGTCTGGACCACCTGAGGCACCACCACCTTCATGGCCTTGCTCAGGCCCGGCACCATCACGATGAAGACGATGAGCAGCACCAGCACGATGTCGATCAGGGGGGTGACGTTGATATCGGATTTCTGTTTGCCCTTGGCACCACCGGTATCCATCAGTTACCCCCTTCCTTCTTTTCGCCCTTGTCTTCGCTGGTCACGATGGACGCCTCGTCGGCGCCCCCCTTGCGGCAGGTCTGGAAGAGCTCGTTGATGTACTTGAAGGGGAGATCGGCATCGGCCTTCACGAACACGCGCTTGTCGTTGAGCTGCGAGACGTTGCGGCTGATGAAGTCCTCGAGCTGCTGGCGCTGGGCCTCGTTGTTGATGAAGAAACGAATGTCCTTCGCGTCCTTGTCGTCAATGAGGATGGCGCCGGGGCCGATCACTTCGTACTTCTCGTTGCGCTTGGAGGTCAGCATGAGGGTCAGGTACTTCTGACCCGAGTCCTGCTGCTGCTCCACCTTCGGGGCGTGCTTGGCCAACGGCAACTTCACGGCGTTGTTCACGGCGGGTGTGATCACGATGAAGATGATCAGCAGCACCAGCACGATGTCCACCAGCGGCGTGACATTGATGTCGGCCTTCATTCCACCCTTGGAACCACCTGTATCCATGGTGTGTTCTCCTCTGAATGACCCGGGGACTCGCGCCCCCGGGCGGGGTGGGGAAGCAGCTTAGTTCTGGCTCTCTCGGCGGATGAACTCGTCGATCATCTGGGAGGCGGCGTTGTTGATGTTGGTGACCACCACGTCCTGCTTGTTCACCAGCAGGTTGTAGATCCACACGGCGGGGATGGCGACGAAGAGGCCGAGGGCGGTGGTGGCGAGGGCCTCACCGATGGAGCCAGCCAGCGCGTTGATGTCGCCCGCGCCCTTGGTCTTCAGGTCGGAGAAGACCTTGATGATGCCGATGACGGTGCCGAGCAGGCCGATGAAGGGGGCCAGCGCGCCGATGGTGCCCAGGCCGCTCATGCCCTTCTTGAGGAGCTCGAGGACTTCGGCGGTGCCGCGCTGGATGGCGCGCTCCACGGGCTGGATGGCATCGTGGTGGGGATTCATGGTCTTGAGCTGCTTCTCGTACTGGAAGATGTCCAGGCCGTGCTTGAGGACGAGGGCGATGTGGCTCTTGTTGTGGGTGGTCGCGGCGCGCTTGGCGGCCTCGAAGTCACCACGACGGAGGGTGTCCATGAAGAGCTTCAGGAACTTGTCGGAGGCCTGCTTGCTCTGCGCGTAGGTCACGAAGCGCTCGACGGCCACGTAGACCTGATAGCAGAACAGGAAGAGGAGCAGGATGATGATGCCCTTGTTGGCGGGGGAGGCCGCCATGAAGAGCTCGCGGGGGGAGAAGCTGTCTTGGCCGCCTTCGGCCAGGGCGAGCATCAGGGGGGAGGAGAGCAGGTTCATGGGAGTTCCTTGTGGAAGAAGAGGAAGAGAGATGGGATGACGAAGGTCAGGTGGACTACCGGAGCCGGAACGGCATGGTCAACTTGAAGCGGGCGTACTGCGGCTGGCCGTTCAGCAAGGCTGGCTCGAACTTCCACTGCATGGCGTAGGCCTCGGCGGTGGGGCGGAGCTGGGGCGGGCCTTCCTTGGCGCTGGCCGAGGTGGGAATGCCATCGGGGCCCACGACGATCTCAACGACCACCGTCCCCTGGATCTTCGCGATCTTGGCCAGAGCCGGGTAGGGGGGGGCGGGGGGCTGATACTTCACCTTGATCTGGCTGAAGTCGAAGTCCACCACCTTGCCTGTGCCGCCGGCTACGCCGCCGATGACGCCACCCACGACGCCGCCGATGACACCGCCAGGCACACCGCCGGGCACGCCGCCCGGAACGCCACCCAGGGAGTGATCCTGCTTGGGCAGTTCCTTGGGAGCCTGCTCAGGCACCACTTCCTGCCGGGGGTCGATGGGAGTCGTGTCCGCCTTGGACGTGGCCGCCATGGGCGGCGGAGGCGGAGGCGGCGGCGGCGGAGGAGGCGGAGGCGGCGGCGGCGGGGCGGCGTCAGCCTGCTCCGCGAGGTCGATGCCGACCGTCTTCAGCTTCTCCTTGACCACCTGCGACTGCTTCGCGAGCTGGAAGGCCACTACTGAGAACAGCACATACATGGCCACCGTCGTCGGGATGGTGACCATGGGATTGCCCCGCCTGATCTCTTCGTTCCCGGCGACGAGGGACGTCTTGTAGACGGCGTCCTCCAGCGTCTCGACGGGAGCGGCCGGTTTGGCTGGAACAGATTTGTTGGGGTCTTTGCTCATGCGACTCCCTTGAAAAATCCACAGGGAAAAAACAGCGAGCCGAGCCGAGGGGAAAATCGGTTCGGCATCAGCGAATTAGGATAAAGATCTGGGTCAAGCCCAACGGCTAAGATGGCAAAGGGTCGTCGGCAGGTCAAGCCTTGAAACTCGGGGCCATCCTCCCGGTTTGAGGCGGCCCAGCTGATATCCCCGGGAGCCACGTCCTTGTTAATGCGGCCCGCTGCGCGGAAGTGCCAATCATTGTTGTGAAAGCCGAGTCCCTATCATGCCACATCAAGCAGAGCGATCTTGCGCATACCGCACCGAGGCCAATTGCCCGGAAACCCCCGCCCGCGCGGGGTCCTTCCAGACCGGTCACGGACCGGTCCTGACGCCGGCCTTCATGCCCGTGGGCACCCAAGGCACGGTCAAGGGCATCACGCCGGTCCAGCTCCGGGAGCTTGGCCCGCAGGTCATCCTCGGCAATACATACCACTTAGGCCTGCGGCCGGGGGATGAGCTGGTGGCCCGGCTGGGGGGGCTGCACCGCTTCATGGGCTGGGATGGCCCCATCCTCACGGACTCCGGGGGCTTTCAGGTCTTCTCCCTGGCTTCCCTGCGGAAGATGACGGAAGAGGGGGTCACCTTCCAGAGCCACATCGACGGCAGCCCCCAGTTCCTCTCCCCGGAGCGCAGCCTGGAGATCCAGCGGAACCTGGGCTCGGACATCTGCATGGCCCTGGACGAGTGCCCGCCGGGGCAGTTGGAGCGCTCGAAGCTGGAGATCAGCATGGCCCGCACCACCCGCTGGCTGGCCCGCAGCCGGGCTGTGCCCCTGCAGGACTACCAGGCCCTCTTCGCCATCAACCAGGGGGGCACTCACCTGGACCTGCGCCGCCGGCACCTGGCCGAGGCCCTGGAACTGGACGCCAAAACCCCCTTCCAGGGCTTCGCGGTGGGTGGCCTCAGCGTGGGGGAGCCCAAGCCCGAGATGAACGCCCTGCTGGCGGAGTTCGTTCAGGAGCTCCCCGCGGACCGGCCCCGCTACCTCATGGGGGTGGGCACGCCGGAGGACCTGATCTTCGGCATCGAGCACGGGGTGGATCTCTTCGACTGCGTGCTGCCCAGCCGCGAGGCCCGGCACGGCCGCGCCCTCACCAGCCGGGGGCGGCTGAACCTCAAGAACGCCCGGCACCGGGATGCGGACCGGCCCCTGGATCCCGCCTGCGCCTGCTACACCTGCGCCACCTTCAGCCGGGCCTACATGCACCACCTGTTCCGCTGTGGGGAGCTTCTGGGGTTCACGCTGAACACGATCCACAACCTGAGTTACACTGTGGGGCTCACCCGCGCCGCAAGGCAGGCATTGCTGGAAAACAGGTTTCCCGCCTTTGCCCAATCCACGCGCGCCGGGTGGTTGACCGAGGAGCCTTAAATGAACTTTGCCCTTATCGAACAGGCCCAGGCTGGCGGCCCTCCGGGCTGGACCCAGTTCGTCTTCATCGGCGGCATGGCCCTGATGTTCTACTTCCTCCTCATCCGGCCCCAGAGCAAGGCCCGGAAGGCCCAGGAAGAGCGCCTCGCCAAGCTGAAGGCCGGGGACGAGGTGGTCCTGAGCTCGGGCCTCTACGCCACCATCGACCGCGTCGAGGACAAGGACCTCTGGCTCAAGCTCGGCGGCTCCGTGGTCAAGGCCCGGCGCTCGGCGGTGGCTTCTCTGGCGACCGAGCCCGAAACCAAGCAGAACTGAACCTCCTGACCTTCCGGGCCGGATCCTCCGGCCCGCATTCTGTAAGGAGCGCCCCGTGACCAAGCGGAGCCTCTGGCGCCTCACCATCGTCCTCGCCGTGCTGTTCGGCTGCGGATACTTCTTCACCCCGCTCTCCAAAGTGAAGCTGGGCCTCGACCTTCGGGGTGGCGTCCACTTTGAGCTGGAGGTCCAGGGCCAGGAGGCCCTCGCCGCCGACCTGCGGGACAGCAAGGACCGCATGACCTCGCGGCTGCGCGAGAAGAACCTCCCCGGCGCCACGGTGCGAGTGGAGGGCGAGGCCATCCGCGTGGATGGCGTCAGCGCCGACCAGAAGGCCACGGTCGAGAAGGTCGCCAAGGACTTCTTCCAGGGCTATGCCCTGACGGCGGAAGGGGACGTCTACCGGCTCACGCAGAAGGCCGACTACCAGAAGAACCTGAAGGACGACGCCAACAAGCGCGCCCTGGAAGTCATCGAGAAGCGCATCCGCGACATCGACCCCGCCAACGTGCTGGAGCCCGAGATCACGGCCAGCGGTGCCGAAGGCAACCGCATCGTGGTGGAGATCCCCGGCATCGAGGAAGGTGACCGCGAGCGCATCAAGAAGCTGCTGGCCACCCCGGGCCGCCTGGAACAGCGCCTGCTGGCCAAGGCACCGCAGCTCTACTTCACCTCCAGGGAAGAGGGCCTGGCCTTCTACAAGGGGGCGATTCCGCCGGAGTTCGAGCTGCTGCCCGAGATCGAAAGCGAGCGCCAGGCCAAGCGGTCCGGCCAGCCCGTGGTCAAGGCCAAGCCCGGCGAAGAGAAGATCAGCCGCTGGGTGCTGCTCGAGAGCCGGGTCGCCGTGGACGGCGCCGACATCATCGACTCCCACCGCGCCTCCAACTCCCAGACCGAGGCCAATGAGGTCAACTTCACCCTGAACAAGAAGGGCGATGACGACTTCGCCCGCCTGACGGGCACCGCCTCCGAGGAGAACCGCCTCATCGCCATCGTGCTCGACCGCAAGGTCGTCACCACCCTCAGCGCCAAGGAGAAGATCATCGGCGGCGCCGTGCGGGTGAGCGGCAGCTTCTCCGCCCAGGAGGCCGATGACCTCGCCAGCCAGCTGCGCAGCGGCGCCCTCCGGGCCCCCATGAAGTTCCTGGAAGAGCGCGTCGTGGGCCCCGGCCTGGGCCGCGACTCCATCCATGCCGGCGTCCGCGCCGCCGTGCTGGGCTTCGTCACGATCATCGCCTTCATGGTGTTCTTTTACCACTGGTCCGGCGCCAACGCGATCATCGCCCTCACCGTGAACGTCATCGTCATGATGGGCCTGCTGGGCTCCTTCCGCGCCACGCTGACCCTGCCGGGCATTGCCGGCTTCGTGCTCACCTTGGGCATTGCCGTGGATGCCAACATCCTCATCTTTGAGCGAATCAAAGAGGAACTGGGCCTGGGCAAGAGTGTCTCTGGGGCCATCGATGCGGGCTTCAATCGGGTGTTCTGGACCATCGTGGACAGCCACGTGACCCAGCTGTTCGCCGCCCTGCTGCTCTTCATCTTCGGCACAGGTCCCGTCAAGGGCTTCGCGGTGACCCTCACCGTGGGCGTCGTGGCCTCGCTGTTCACCAGCATCTACATCAGCCGCTTCATCTATGACTGGATCCTGGAGCGGCACCCGGGCACCAAGGCGCTGTCCGTGGGCACCCACACCTTCTTCAAGGGCAGCACCTACGACTTCATGAAGTACAAGGGCACGGCCCTGGCCGCCACCTGGGGCATCATCGTGCTCACGTTCCTCTGGGTCCAGCCCTGGAACCTCACCCACAACAAGCGCATCCACCTGGGCATGCAGTTCGTGGGCGGCAACGACATGACCGTCCGCTTCCGCGGCGCCATGGAGCCCGAGACCATCCGGGCCACCCTGGCCAAGAGCGGCTATCCCGATGCCACCGTGGTGGCCTACGAGAACGCCGACAAGGGCATCCGGGACTTCTCCGTCAAGGTGAAGGCCAAGAAGGACGGCGACCAGAAGGACAGCACCATCCAGGCCAACGCCCTGCGCGCCATCTTCAAGCAGATGGATCCCGAGGCGGCGGGCAGCACCCTGCCCATGCTCAACCTGGAAGGCTCCAAGAACCTCACGGACGTGCTGGCCAAGGCCAACCCCCTGCGGCTGCCCGGTGACGACCAGGCGCTCCTGGTGGCTTACGCGCCGCTGGCGGAGAAGGCCATTGCCGGTCGCGACAAGCTGTCCTCGGGGCTCTACCAGACCTTCAACGATCTGCCGAAGGACCTGCCCGAGGCCGTCAAGGACACGGTGCAGAAGAACTACCGCATCGGCGGCGTGGGCATCCTCAAGGATGAGAGCTTCTCACCCAGCATCTCGGGCGAGTGGACGAGCAAGACACTCACCGCCGTCGGGTTCGCCATGCTGGCCATCCTGATCTACGTGATCTTCCGCTTCACCACCAGCTTCGCGGTGGGCGGCATCGTGGCCCTCGTCCACGACATCCTCATGGCCCTGGGGCTCTTTGCCGCCTTCGGCTACGAGTTCAACGTGCCTGTGGTCGCGAGCTTCCTCACCCTGATGGGCTACTCCATGGCCGACACCATCGTGGTCTTCGACCGAATCCGCGAGAACAGCCACCGCCCCGAGTACCGGCGGGCGTCCATCACCAAGCTGGTGAACGACTCCATCAACCAGACCCTGGGCCGGACCATCCTCACGTCGCTGTCCGTGCTCTTCGTGTCCGTCTGCCTCTGGCTCTTCGGCGGCCCGGCCCTCAAGGACCTGGCCTTCCCGCTGGTCATCGGCGTCATCACCGGCACCTACTCGTCCATCTACATCGCGAGCCCCGTGGTGGTCTACTGGGACCAGTGGTTCGGCGGCAAGGACAAATTGAAGCAACATGCATGACCTAGCTTCTTACCCATAAAAATCGTGGCCCAGTTGGGCCACGATTTTTTGTTGCGCTGCGCGCCGCCGGAACCTCCACCTTCAGAGCCACCCTGAAAGGACCTGCTCCAGCTCCAGGGCCGAGAAGGGTTTCTTGAGGACCCTGACATCGGGGAAGCGGCTCAGGATATGGGGGATCCGGTCATCCGCGAAGCCGGTGGCGAACAGGACGGGCTGGCGAGGCCGGAGGCGCCGGAGGCGCTCCAGGGTCTCGCTGCCATCCATGCCCGGCATGCTCAGATCGAGGACCACCAGATCAGGGTTCGCCTCGGCCTGCAGCTGCTGCAGGGCCTCCCGGCCGCCCGCCGCGATCTGGACCTCATGCCCCAGGAGCTCCAGCAGCCGCTGGACCGCCGTGCGGATGAGCTCCTCATCGTCCACCAGGAGGATGCGGAGCGACCGGGAGGGCAGTGGCTGACTGGGCACCGGGGTGATTGCGTGGGGTGCGTCCTCTTCCACCGATGGAAAGGTCAGCCGGACCTGCGTGCCCAGGCCGGGTCGGCTCTGGATGTCCACGGTGCCGCCGTGGGCCTTCATGGTGCCGTAGACCTGGGACAGGCCGAGGCCGGTGCCCTTGCCGAGCGCCTTGGTGGTGAAGAAGGGCTCCAGGGCCCGGTTGAGGACCTCGGGGCTCATCCCCTCGCCGTTGTCCTCTATGGAGAGTTCCAGGTGGCCATGGCCGATCCTGCGTGTGCGGAGGTGGATCCTGCCGCCCTGGGTCAGGGCGTCGCAGGCGTTCATGCAGACGTTCATCAAGGCATTCCTCAGGGCGCTGCTCTCCCCGAAGACGGGCGGCAGCCCCGCTTCCAGGTCCAGCTCGAAGGCCACCTTCTTGAGCGTGGTCCGCTCCAGGAGGTCCACCTCGCCCCGCACCAGCTCGTTGAGGTCCAGCTCGGTGGCCGACTCCAGCTCCTTGCGGCTGAAGTCCCGGAGGTTCCGAACCAGGTCCCGGCCACGGATGGCCGCCCGCAGCAGCAGGTCCGCGTCCTTCAGGATCTCGGGCCGGTCCCGGTGGCGCTCCTTCAGGATCGAGCCCACGGCCATGATGGTGGAGAGCACGTTGTTCATGTCATGGGCGACCCCGCCCGCCAGCCGACCCACGCTCTCCATGCGCTGGAGGTGCTGGACCTGGGCCTCGAAGGCGGCACGCTCCTTCTCGATACGGCTGCGCTCGGTGATGTCGAAGCAGGTGACCACTGCACCCACCAGGGCGCCTTCCTGATACTGGGGGTAGGACCAGTATTCCACCGGGATGCAGGTGCCATCGGCCCGCCAGAACACCTCCTCCCCGCTGTTGCTGCCCTTGCCTTCGGCGAGGGCCCGGAAGATCCGGCAGGCCTCCATCGGGTGGGGCGAGCCGTCCGGGCGGGAGTGGTGGATGACCTGGTGCATGTTGTGGCCCACCAGGGCCGAGGCCTCCGGGTAGCCGAGGATCTCCAGGAGGGCCCGGTTGCAGAAGGTGCACCGGCCCTGCAGGTCGATGCCGAAGATCCCCTCGGTGGTGGAATCCAGGACGCTGGCGAGGAGGGCCGTGCGCTGGGTCAGGCTCAGCTCGGCCTGGCGGCGCTGGGTGATGTCGATGGCGGTGCCGATGTAGCGGACCAGGTTGCCCGCGGGATCCAGGACCGGGTAGGCCCGGGACAGAAGCCAGCAGTCGGCGCCATCGGGGCGGTTCACCCGCCACTCGAAGTCCAGCTCGGCCTTCTGCCCGACTCCGTTGCTCACGATGGCGGTGACGCGCGAGCGGTCCTCGGGATGGATCGCCTGGATCCAGGCCTCGTAGGAGGGGGCCACGCTGCCCGGCTCCAGGCCATAGAGGCGGAAGAGGTTGTCCGACCAGTCATTCCGGTTCGACCCGAGGTTCCAGGTCCACCAGCCGATGGTCGCCAGGTTCTCGGTCATCTTCAGCAGCGCCTCCTCCTCCCGGAGGGCCATGGCCTTCTCCTGGTAGCGCTGCTTCAGGTCGCGGGTGAGCGTCGCCAGCTCATTGGAGGTGCCGCTGAGCACATCCAGGGCCTGGGCGGTGGCTGGCAGGATGCGCTCGCCGATGAGGATGGACTGACCCAGGTAGGGGAAGCAGTAGGCATGCAGGGAGGTGCCGATGACCTGGGGATCCACCAGCTTCAGGTGGCTGGGGTGCTGCTCGAAGGCCCGGGGATCCGGTTCCACCGGGCGGCCATCCTGCCTCAGGACAAACCGTGACAGGGGCTGACCTTCCAGAGTCTCTTCCCGGGACGGGAACAGACTCTGGAAGGCGGCGTTGCACTCCTGGAGCCGTCCGTTCTCGTCCATGCGGACCAGCACCACCGACTTGGAGACGCGCGCCAGGAAGCCCGCCAGCAGCGAGACCAGGGGGGGATCGATCTCAGTCCAGCTCATCACCGGCCTCGAACCAGGACTCGGCGAGCAGACAGGCCCCGGCGGCATCCCTGGCCTCCCCGTCCGCGCCGATGCTTGCCGCGAGCCCCGGCGTGTCCTGGAAGACCCGTCCCCCGACCATGATCCGGGGGGTCCAGTCCCCCGCATACTGGCGGATCCTGGCAATGAGCTCGGCGGTATTCCGGAGGTTGAAGGACATGGTCACCGAGAGGGCCAGCACGGCCGGGCGGAAGTCGTCCAGGGTCGACAGGAGCGCCTCGGAGGGCGTGTCGGCCCCGAGGAAACGCGTCTGCCAGCCCCGCACCTCCAGCAGATCCGAGATCATCCAGGCGCCGATCTGGTGGTGCTCGTTGGGGCTTGCGCTCACCACGCAGCGCTTCCTGGGGTGGCTCGGGGAGTCGATCTTGGCGAAGGCCTTCGACATCATCCGGATCACCAGGGACGACGCCATGTGCTCCTGGGCCGTGGTGATCCGGGCCTGCTCCCAGAGCCGCCCGATCTCCCGCATGGCGGGGTCCAGCATCTCCAGGTAGAAGCGCTCCAGGTCCTGGGGCGCGGCCATGTAGTCCCGGGTCACGGCGTCCGTCCAGGTGGGATCCCCCGTCACCAGCGACTCGACGAAGGCCGCCAGGGTGCTGCCGTCTGGTGCGGGTCCCGCGGCGGAATCATCGGGCTGACTGGCGGCTTCGATCAGGTCGGTGTGGTGGTCGAGCATCCAGTCGTAGACCGCCAGGAGCGGGGCGGCGGCCGGGCCAGGAATCTGCTCGGTGATGGCTTGCTGCCAGGCCCGCAGCTCGACGGGGAAGTAGTCCATGGAGACCCCGCGGGCGCCATAGACCCGGTAGACCCAGGGGAGGGTCTTCACCAGCAGCTGCGTGTTCCCCAGAAAGAAGACGTTGTCCATGAACTTGGCGTGGTTCGCGTGGTTCTGCTGGATGAGGTCGAAGGGGTTGGGTCCGATGAGCTGGCCCAGCTGGGGGTGGTGGAGGACCGCCTGGTCCACCGCCGCGGCCAGCTGGTCGCGGCCCTGGTGGTAGGCGAGGCTCGAGGCCGCAGGAGGCATGACTGGACCTGCGTTCGCGCCGACCCCCATAAGAGACCCCCGGATAAACAGATTTCTCGGCAGGGGTGGGGGCAATCCTTAAATTAATTCGTTAAAAATTATCGATATTTTCTGAAGTCAGCCCACTAGAGGCTGCCCTCCCAGCTCACCCAGCCAGCCCGACCCGGGATTTCCCGGCGGACGAGGGTCTTGGCGGGGGGCTTCGCGGCCAGCAGCTCGGGCAGCCACTCGGCGTGGGTGCGGGCCTGGACGCCGCGGTCGTTGAGGCCCGCGAGGAAGGCGTCGAAGGTCTCGAAGAGGGCCCCGCCCTCGACCTCGGTGTGGAGGGCGTAGACGTTCAGGGCGTCTTCGCGCACCAGGTCCCAGACCTCGCGGTTCACCTGCTGCGGCGTGCGGCCATCCAGGCCCAGCAGCTCGTCCAGGGTGGGCAGGGTGGTGGGGATCTGCAGGGTGCCGAGGATCTTCCCCTGCACGAGGGGGTAGAAGGGCGCCAGCCCCCGGCAGTCGCCGGCGTAGGCCAGACCGTAGGCCTCCTGCAGCTCCAGGGTGGTGTCGTTGCAGCGCCAGGCGGGGCTCACGGCGCCCAGGGGCTTCTCCCCGAACACGGTGCCGAAGGCCTCGTGGGCCTGGGTGTACCAGTCCGCCAGCCAGCGGCGGGACTTGCGGTCCAGCAGGTCGTGGTACTGCACATGGTCCCAGGCGTGGATGCCCACCTCGTGGCCGGCGGCCCGGGCTGCCAGCATCTGGGTGGCAGCCTGTTTCCAGATGATGGGCGCCGGCAGCAGCACGCCGTACATCAGGGTCTTCAGGCCGTAGAGCTTCACGCCGTTGGTGCGCCGCATCTTGGCCAGGAAGCCCTTGCGGAAGATGCGCCGGATGGCCTTGCCGCTGTTGTCGGGGCCGAAGCTGAAGTAGAAGCTGGCGCGCATCCGGTGCTTGTCCAGCAGGCGCAGCAGGGTCGGGATGCCCGTGAGGGAGCCTTCAAGAGTGTCCACGTCGACGCGGAGGGAGATGGTCTTCAAGGGGCAGCCTCTCAGGCCTATTCGCAATGAATAGAGGAAAAACAACTTTGCCACCAAGCCACCAAGGCACCAAGAAAAACGGCAGATCTCCAACTTGGCGGTTTTTGGTGTCTTGGTGTCTTGGTGGTGATCCTTTCCTTTTGAAAATCGGAATCGATTCACCCTTGCATCCGCGAAGCCGCCGGAGAGCGAGGCGCCGGTATACTCGCCGGATGTCGACTCCACGTCCTGCCGGAATCCTGCGATCCTTCCCGCCCGTCTTCTGGCTGGCGAATGTCATGGAGCTCTTCGAGCGGGCCGCCTACTACGGGCTCAACTCGGTGCTGGCGGTCTACCTGACGAACCAGGTCGCCGCCGGGGGCCTGGGCTTCACGGAGCAGTCCGTGGGCTTCCTGCAGAGCCTGATCTACGCATTCACCTACGTGATCCCCATCGCCGGCGGCGCCCTGGCGGACCGCTACGGCTACCGGCGCATGCTGCTGTTCGCGTTCTCGATCCTCAGCACGGGCTACTTCATCGCGGGCAACGTGACCAGCTACGGGGCCGTGTTCGCCGCGCTGCTGCTCATGGCCACGGGCGCGGGGCTGTTCAAGCCCATCATCTCCGGCACCCTGGCCCGTACCACCACCGAGGAGAACTCGGGGTTCGGCTTCGGCATCTACTACTGGATGATCAACATCGGCGCCTTCCTCGCCCCCCTCGTCGTGAGCGTGCTGAAGGGCTTCTCCTGGCGCTACGTCTTCATCGCCTCGGCGCTCTACTGCGCCGCCATGCTGCTGCCGACGGTGTTCCTGTTCAAGGACCCCCCCAAGCCCGAGAACTCCAAGAGCCTGCGCGAAGTGGCCCACAGCGCGGCCATGGTGCTGGGCGACGCCCGCTTCATGCTGATGATCGTGGTCTACTCGGGCTTCTGGATCCTCTACTTCCAGAACTTCGGATCCGTGCTCTGGTACCTCCGCGACTTCGTGGACGCCACGCCCGTGAACCGCTTCTTCGCCTCCTTCGGCGTGCCGCTCAAGTTCGACGCGGAGCACGTCACCGTGGTCAACGGCGGCACCATCATCCTGCTGCAGGTGCTGGTCAGCCGCATCGTGAAGAAGTTCCGCCCCCTGCCGACCATGGTGGGCGGCATCGTCATCGGCACCCTGGGCTTCCTGTGCCTGGCGGCCTCCACCAACGTCTGGATCTTCATCCTCGGCATCTCCGTGTTCTCCATCGGGGAGATGACCGCCCACCCGAAGTATTACAGCTACGTGGGGCTGGTGGCTCCCGAGGACAAGAAGGCCGTCTACATGGGCTACGCCTTCCTCTATGGCGTCATGGGCAGCCTCATCGGCTCCAGCCTGGGCGGCTCCCTCTACGGCTCCATGCTCAAGCCCCTCGTCGGCCAGCCAGGCGCCGCCGCTGCCGCGCGGCAGTTCTGGCTGCTCTTCGTGGTCCTGAATGTCGCCGCCGCCGTGGGGCTGGTCCTCTACGACCGGGTCTTCGCCAAGGAGACGCCGCGGACCAGCGAGCTGGCCCGGAAGGTGATGCTCGGGATCTACCTGCTGCTCCTGGCCCTGGGCGTGCTCTTCGTCAGGTCGGCGCTCTTTGGCGGCTCCGAGATCTCCTACAAGACCCTGGTCCAGGCCGTGATCATGCTGCTGCTGGGCGCCAGCGGAACCCTGGTCAGCCTGAAGAAGCGTTGACCGCTTATTTGAGACTCAGTCTCTCAAATTGAGGTCGCCTGAGCGCCCTGAAAGCCCCGCTGCCACTGCATCTGCGGGGGCGGATGGAATTCGCCGAAAAAGACCCGATATTGGGCGTTATCCGAATTATGATCAACGGCATCCCCGTCGCTGTCCCCGTCTCAAGGAGGTTCCACCATGCAGAAATCCCTCCACATCGATCCCAACAAGTGCACGGGCTGTCTCCAGTGCGAGATGGCGTGCTCCTGGGAGAACCACCGCAGCTTCACCATCGCCAAGTCCCGCATCAAGGTGTTCTCGTTCCACGAGGCCGCGCGCTTCGTGCCCTACACCTGCACCCAGTGCGACGAGGCCTGGTGCATGATGGCGTGCCCCACGGAGGCCATCAAGCTGGACCCGGTCACCGGCGCGAAGATCGTGCTGGATCCCACCTGCGTCGGCTGCAAGGTATGCACCATCGCCTGCCCCTTCGGCACCATCAACTACGTGGCCTCCAGCGGCAAGGTGCAGAAGTGCGACCTCTGCGGCGGTGCGCCCGCCTGCGCCAAGGCCTGCCCCACGGGCGCCATCACCTTCGTGGACGCCGACTGGACCGGACTGGAAAAGATGCGCCAGTGGGCTGACAAGACCGACACCAACCCGGCAACGGTGTGAGGAGCGACTGCCATGGCATGGACTAAGAAGGTTCTTCGCGTAAACCTCACGGCGGGCACCTGCAGCACCGAACCCCTGAACCAGCAGTGGGCCCAGGACTACCTGGGCCAGCGGGGCCTGGCCACCAAGTATCTCTGCTCCGAGATCGATCCCAAGGTCGATCCCCTGGCCGAAGGGAACAAGCTCATCTTCGTGACCGGTCCCCTCACGGGCACTATGGCCGCCACGGGTGGCCGCTACTCCGTGGTCACCAAGGGGCCCCTCACGGGCGCCATCGCCTGCTCCAACTCCGGCGGCTACTTCGGCGCCGAGCTGAAGTTCGCGGGCTGGGACATGGTGATCTTCGAGGGCCGCTCCGCAAAGCCGGTCTACCTGCTCATCATCGATGGCAAGGCCGAGCTGCTGGACGCCTCCCACCTGTGGGGCACGACCACCTGGCACACCGAGGAGACCATCAAGAAGCAGCACCAGGATCCCCAGATCCGCGTGGCCTCCATCGGCCGCGCCGGTGAGTCGGGCGTCATGTATGCCGCCATCGTCAACGACCTCCACCGCGCCGCGGGGCGGTCCGGCGTGGGCGCGGTCATGGGCTCCAAGAACCTCAAGGCCGTGGCGGTGCGCGGCACGCTCACCGACGCCTACCAGGTGGCCAATCCCGAGGCCTTCTTCACCGCCGTGGACGCGGGCAAGGCCGTGCTGGCGGCCAACGGTGTGACCGGCGTGGGCCTGCCCACCTACGGCACCCAGGTGCTCATGAACATCATCAACGAGCTGGGCGCGCTGCCCAGCTACAACCACCGCGAAGCGCAGTTCGAGGGCGCGAACGCCATCGGCGGCGAGGCCATGCATGAGAAGCGGCCCACGGATGGCAAGCCCAACCTGATCAAGAACGGCGCCTGCTTCGGCTGCACCATCGCCTGCGGCCGCATCTCCCGCATGGATCCGAACCACTTCAGCGTGAAGGACAAGCCCCAGTACCACGGCGCCTCCGGCGGCGTGGAGTACGAGGCCGCCTGGGCCCTGGGCGCCGCCAACGGCGTGTCGGACCTGGAAGCCCTCACCTACGCCAACTTCCTCTGCAACGAGGACGGCTACGACCCCATCTCCTTCGGGGCCACCGTGGGCGCGGCCATGGAGCTTTACGACCTGGGCATCCTCACCGAGGCCGAGGTGGGCCTCAAGCTGACCTGGGGCTCCGCGGAGGCCCTGGTCAAGCTCGCGGAGTGGACTGCCGTCGGCGAAGGCTTCGGCAAGATCATCGGCCTCGGCTCCAAGCGGCTCTGCGCCAAGTACGGCCGCCCTGAGCTGTCCATGACCGTCAAGGGCCAGGAGTTCCCGGCCTACGATGGCCGCGGCCTGCAGGGCATGGGCCTGGAATACGCCACCAGCAACCGCGGCGCCTGCCACGTCCGCGGCTACATGGTCTCTCCCGAAGTGCTGGGCATTCCCGTGAAGATGGAGCCCCAGGCCACCGAGGGCAAGCCTGCCATGCTGAAGGCCTTCCAGGACCTCACCGCCGTGGTGGATTCTGCCGGCATCTGCCTCTTTACCACCTTCGCCTGGGGCCTGCAGGACATCCAGCCCCAGATCCAGGCCGCCTGCGAGGGCGACTGGTCTGAGGAGCGGCTGCTCCTGGTGGGCGAGCGCATCTGGAACCTGGAGCGCGAGTTCAACCTGGGCGCAGGCCTCAGCAAGAAGGACGACACCCTGCCGCCCCGCCTGCTGACGGAGGCCATCAAGACCGGTCCCCAGAAGGGCGCCGTGTGCCACCTGGACAAGATGCTGCCGGAGTACTATGAGGTCCGCGGGTGGACCGCCGAAGGCGTGCCGACCCCCGCCACCCGCACCCGTCTCAGCCTCTGACCCAGCCCAGGATCCCCATGCGACACGTCATCATCGGAAGCGGTCCCGCGGGTGTGGTTGCCGCGGAGACCCTGCGCAAGGCCGACCCCGCCGCAGAGGTCTTCATGCTCTGCGGCGAAGGGGAGGCACCCTACTCCCGCATGGCCATCCCCTACCTGCTGAGGGGGGACATCGGCGAGGAGGGCACCCACCTCCGGAAGACCGCAGACCACTTCCAGCGGCTGCGCATCGGGCTGGTCCAGGCCCGCGCCCACGCCGTGAATGCCGCCGCCCGCACCGTGGATCTGGGCGAGGGCCATCTCCTCGCCTATGACCGCCTGCTCATCGCCACGGGCTCGCGACCCAGCCTCGAGAAGATCCCGGGCATCGACCTGCCCGGGGTCCAGGCCTGCTGGACCCTCGCCGATGCCCGCGCCATCCTGGCCAAGGCCCAGCCCGGCACCCGCATTGTCCAGATGGGCGCCGGCTTCGTGGGCTGCATCATCATGGAGGGCCTGCTCTCCAAGGGCGTGGACCTGACAATCCTGGTCCGCAGCGGCTACATGGTCCGCCGCATGATGAACCCCGCCGCCAGCAACATGCTGCGCCGCTGGTGCGAGGCCAAGGGCGTGAAGATCCTGACCCGCACCCAGCCCAAGGGTCTGAGCCAGCAGGACGGTGTCCTCCAGGTGGACCTGGGCGAGGGACGGGTGCTGCCCGCCGACGTCTACCTCAGCGCCGTGGGCGTGGACCCGAACCTGGAGTTCCTGGCCGGCAGCGGCATCGAGATCAACCACGGCATCGTGGTGGACGCGCACCTGCAGAGCAGCGTGCCCGGCATCTACGCCGCCGGGGACGTGGCCGAGTCCGTGGACTGCCTCAGCGGCAAGCGCCAGGTCAACGCCATCCAGCCCAACGCCGTGGAGCAGGGCCGCATCGCGGCGCTGAACATGGTCGGCAAGCCCACGGCCTTCCAGGGCAGCCTGGTGTTCAACGTGCTCACCACCCTGGGCCTCATCTCCTCGTCCTTCGGCGAGTGGGAGGGCGTGCCCGGCGGCGAGTCCACGGAGCTGCTAGACGAGGCCCGCTACCGCTACATGAACCTGCAGTTCGACGGCGACCGCCTGGTCGGCGCCAACACCGTGGGCTTCACCGATCACGTCGGCGCCCTGCGCGGACTCATCGAAGGGAAGCTGCGGCTGGGCCCCTGGAAGCAGCGCCTGCTGGACGATCCCACGCTGGTCATGCCGGCCTACCTCGCGGCGGCTCACCGCCTGGCATGAAGATCACGCTCAAGCTGTTCGCGTCCCTCAGCCTCCGCCTCCCTGCGGAGGCCCGCTCCAGCCACTGCCTGGAGCTGGAGGTCGATCCCGGCACCACCGTGCTGGACGTGATCCTGCGCATGGGGCTGCAGTCGGCGGAGTGCGCCATCGTGCTGGTGGACGGCGTCTGGGTGGCCACGGGCGACCGGGCCACGAAGGTGCTGGAAGCGGGCCAGGCGCTTGCCATCTGGCCGCCCGTCGCCGGTGGCTAGGGACGAAGCGCCCCGGGACCAGCGGCTGAGCCTGGAGATGACCATCAGCCGGGAGGACTTCCTGCGCCTGCTGCCCGAGGCCGTGGGGCTCACGCCGCAGGCCGGGGCGGATGGGGTCTTCCGGCACGCGGAG
>JAAXXS010000299.1 GCA_013334395.1 Holophagaceae bacterium
GCCCCGTCCTTGATGAGGGTGTCTCCGGCCAGGCCCTCGCCGCCGGGCGCGAGGTCGATGCCGAGGCAGGCCAGGTAGTAGCCGTCGTACTTGGTGTTGAAGCGCTGCCGGGCCGGGCCCCGCTTGGTGGGCAGGTCCTCGATGGGGCGGGTCACGTAGGGGCGGTAGAAGAAGGGATGTCCCCAGGGGGTCTCGGGCAGGCGGTCCACATACTCGGGCATCAGGTCGGCCAGGGACGAGGGGTATTCTCCGCGCTTGCCCTTGTAGCGGATGAGGGCGTCGGTCACCCGCTTGATGGCGGTCCGGACCTGCTTCTGGCGGTCGGCGGTGTCGCGGCTCAGGAAGGCCTCGATGAGGAAGAGGTCCCGCTTCGCCTGACGGGCGGCCTCGGTGTCCGGATACCGCTCGGCCAGCTGCTTCATCATGGCCTTGGCCTCGGCGCTGCGGCCCTCCAGGTTCAGCTTCCGGGCCTCCTCGTAGAGGTTGCCGGGCAGGCGGGGGTCCTCGGAGGCGCACCCCACCAGCAGCAGCAGGGGCAGCAGGACGGGAAGGACACGCGGGCGGAGCATGGACCGAACCATAGCAGGACCGGGGGCGACCTTGAAGTAGGATGGAGGCAGCAAGGGGGGCGTGATGACGGACAGGCCGATGCTGGTGGGCATCGTGGGAGGCTCTGGAAGCGGCAAGACCTCGGTGGCCGCCGAGCTGGTGAAGCGGCTGCGGAAGAAGGCTGTGGCCACCATGCTTCTGGACATGGATGCCTACTATGCCCCCCTCGAGCTGGTGAAGGGGCGGTTCGGCGGGCGGACCGTGAACTGGGACCACCCCCACGCCTTCGACCTGGAGCTCATGGCCGCGCACCTGATGGCCCTGCATCGGGGCGAGAGCATCCGCAAGCCCCGCTACGACTTCACCCTCTCGGATCGCACCGGCTGGGAGGAACCCGTGCCTCCCGGCAAGGTCGTCATCCTCGAAGGCCTGCTGCTCTTCGCCCTGCCGGAGCTGCGGGAACAGCTGGACATCAAGATCTTCGTGGATACGGACGCCGACATCCGCATCCTCCGGCGCATCCGGCGCGACACTCAGGAGCGCGGCCGCAGCCTCGAGAGCGTCATGGACCAGTACGAGAACAGCGTGCGCCCCATGCACCTGGAGTTCGTGGAGCCCAGCAAGCGGTGGGCGGACCTCATCGTCCCTACGGGGGTGGAGAACCGCACGGCCCTCGACGTCATCACCCACCACATCTGCAGCCGCGTGCTCAGCCAGGGGGAGCCTCAGCGTGTTTGAGAGCGGCCACAACCTCACTGCCGAGGCCTACCGGGACCTGCCGGAGTCCGTCCAGCGTCTGGATGTGCGGGAACCCTGGGAGCACGAGATCGCCCACCTGCCGGGGGCCGTACTGATCCCCCTGGGTGAGTTGTCCGCCCGGGTGGGCGAGCTGGACCCGGCCCGGCCCGTGGCCGCCTACTGCCACCACGGGGCCCGGAGCATGCAGGCGCTGCGGATCCTCCTCTCCGCGGGCTTCCGGGACATCGCCCACCTGGCCGGCGGCATCAACGCCTACAGCCGGATGGACCCCACGGTGCCGAGGTACTGATGCGTCTGCTGCACCAGCACCCCGAGGGCTTCGATCCGGCGATCCCCTGGACCCAGGAGTCCGAGAGCATCCGGCAGGACTCGCGCATCTTCCGGCAGATCGTGGCCCAGCGCCGCAGCCCCCACACGGGGCGCCAGCATGCCTTCTATCGCCTCGAGGGCCCGGACTGGGTGAATGTGGTGGCCTTCACCCGCACCGGGGAGCTGCTGGTGGTCGAGCAGTTCCGCCATGGCATCGACGCATCCACCCTGGAGATCCCCGGGGGCGGCTGCGACGAGGGCGAGGATCCTGCCGTGGCGGCCCGCCGCGAGCTGCGGGAGGAGACGGGCTACACCTCGGGACAGTGGGTGGCCCTGGGCTCCTGCACCCCCAATCCCGCCACCCAGACCAACCGCTGCCACACCTTCCTGGCCCTGGACTGTGAGCCCGAGGGCAGCCTGCAGCTGGATCCCGCCGAGGAGCTCCAGGTCTGGGCCTGCGCCTGGGCCGAGTGGGAGTCCCGCATGCGGCAGGGTGAGATCCACCACGCGCTGGTCCTGACGGCCTTCCAGCTGCTCAGCCTCTGGGAAGGCTGGCCGGGGCTGCTGCAGAAGCTGGAGGACTGAGATGCTCCGACCCGCCCTCCTCATCCCGGTCAGCTGCGTGGCCCTGGTGGCCCAG
>JAAXXS010000120.1 GCA_013334395.1 Holophagaceae bacterium
ACGAGGCGCAGCAGCTCCAGCGTCTGGGAGGCGAAGTCCAGGCTGGCGTATTCCTTGTCGCCGAAGGCCCGGAGGGTGCGCTCCTTCTTGCGGGCCACGCGGCTGGCGGTGACCGTGGCGAAGGCGCCGCCTTCGAACTTCAGGCGGGCGTTCACCAGGTCGGCGTAGGGCGTCAGGACGGGGATGCCCACGGCCTCCACATCGATCACGGGGCGCCCCACCAGGGCCCGGAGCAGGTCCAGGTCATGGATCATCACGTCCATGACCACGTCCACCTCGAGGCTGCGGGCGGGAAAGGGTGACACGCGCACGGCCTCCAGGAAGCGGGGTTTGAAGCCGCGCTCCCGCAGGGCGGTGACCGCGGGGTTGAAGCGCTCCAAGTGCCCCACCTGGGCGACGATACCGGCATCGGCCGAGCGGGCCTGGGCCAGCGCCGCCAGCAGCGCCACGCCCTCGTCGAGGGTGGCGGCCAGGGGCTTCTCCATGAGCACGTGCTTCCCGGCCTTGAGGGCCTGGATCCCAAGGGCATGGTGGAAGCCCGTGGGCGCCGCGATCTGCACGGCATCCACATCTGCCAGCACCTGCTCGAGGCTGGCCGCCCAGGGCGCGCCAAACTTGGCGGCGATCTCCGGTCCGCGGGCGGGATCGGGATCCACGACCGCCACCAGCAGCGCTTCCGGCGCGGATGCGGCGATGCGGGCGTGATGCTGCCCGAGGTGTCCGACTCCGACTACGGCGACTCTCAGCTTGGTCATGACCCTCTCCAGACCAGACCAGCCTATCAGGGCTGCTAATCTAACGGTTTCTCCTTGGAGGGTGACCATGAACCTCAAGATCGAAGCTGTGAACCTGCTCCGCTGGCTGCACTTCCTCGCCCTGGGCGTGGGTCTCGGTGGCGCCGTCGTGGCGCTGCTGCTCTCGGGTTTCGAGGAAACCCGGGAAGACCTCCAGGGCCTGGCCGCCACCATCTGGGCCAAGGTCGTGGCCTGGGCCTTCCGCCTGGCGCTGGTGGTCGGCGCCGCCCTGCTGGTGCTGATGATGCAGGAGGGATCGAACCCCCTGAAGAACGGCCACTACTTCCACATCAAGCTGCTGCTGGTGTTCATCCTCGTGGGCCTGTCCGAGATGGCGCCCAAGTCGCTGGCGGCCGGCAAGCGGGGCTCGGCCCTCCTGGTGGTCGTGCTCTTCCTGGCGACCAGCTTCACCGTGTTCAACAAGGGGCTGTTCGGCGCTCGCGCCAAGGCCGCCCCGGCAGGTTCGGTGGAGCCCCTCCGCCCCGCCAACTGAGCACTCCTCCAGAACCAGAAGCAGCCGTCGATGACGGCTGCTTCTGGTTCTGGAGATTGAAGGGCTTGGACTAATCCTCGGGCTCTTCGTAGTCGCCGTTGTGCCACACATTCTGCACATCGTCGTTGTCTTCGAGGAGGTCCACCAGCTTCAGGAAGCTGGTGAGCTTGTTGCCTTCGAGGGCCGTGCTGGTGCTGGGGGCCATGATGATCTTGGCCTCGATGACCGGCAGCTTGGCCGCGTCCACGGCATCCTTCACGGCCTGATAGGACTCGGGGCTGGTCTTGATCACCCAGGCGCCACCCTCGTCGATGACGTCATCGGCACCGGCCTCCAGGGCCACTTCCATGACCTTGTCCTCGGAGACCTCGGCTTCGACCACGATCTGGCCCTGCTTGGTGAAGAGGTAGGCCACAGAGCCCTGGGCGCCCAGCTCACCACCGAACTTGGTGAAGTAGCTGCGGACCTCGGGGGTGGTGCGGTTCTTGTTGTCGGTCATGGCCTCGACCAGGATGGCCACCCCACCAGGGCCGTAGGCCTCGTAGGTGACTTCCTCGTAGGTCACGCCCTCGAGCTCGCCAGTGCCCTTCTTGATGGCGCGCTCCCAGTTGTCCTTGGGCATGTTGCTGCCCTTGGCCTGATCCACGGCCAGGCGCAGGCGGGGGTTGGCCGCCACATCGCCGCCACCCAGGCGGGCGGCCACGGTGATCTCCTTGAGGATCCGGGTGAAGACCTTGCCGCGCTTGGCGTCAGCGGCGCCCTTCTTGTGCTTGATGGTGGACCATTTGCTGTGGCCGGACATGGGGACTCCAGGAAAGGACAGGATGGAACGAATCAGACGTGGGGTTCCCGGGGGGGGACATCGCGAGCGCCGCGAGCAGGCGGTCTCCCCGGGATCATGTCAGCCGCGCAGGGCCCGGCGGGAAACCCGGGCGAAGGACGGGGCTTCCTGGCGGATCATCGGCCGCTCCAGGAGGAACTGGTACCACTGCTCGCCGTAGACCTTCATCTTGAGGGCCTTGCCGTTCTGCAGCAGGTTGCGATTGGTGATGAGGCGCTCGTCGCCCTTGCAGATCTCGAGTCCCTTGTTGAGGACTTCGATGGCTTTGTCGCGCTCGCTCATCTCCATGAGGACGTAGGCGTAGACCGCGTAGAGCAGGCTCTCCTTCTTGCCGCTCTTGAGGGCCATGTTGAAGGTCTCCTTGGCCTTCTTCTTCTCGCCGCGCTTCCATTGGATGATCCCCAGCATGGCCTTGGCGATGTAGTGCTGCATGGAGGCGGCGGCCAGCAGGGGCTCGGCCTCGTCGTTCTTCTTGCGGAGGTACTGCACGACGCCAATCTGGCCGTCAATGCTGCCCTTCACGAGGAACTGCCGGGAGGAGAACTGGTAGCCCTCCCTCATGACCTCGATGGCCTTGTCGAACTGCTGCTTCTTCAGCAGATCCCCTGCCCGCGTGAAGATCTTTTCCAGGTCCTGCTGGATCTTACGACCCTGCCAGATGAAGAGGCCCGCTCCGGCCAGGAGGCCGAGGGGCACGCTGATCCATAGCTTGATGCTCAGCAGGCTGGAGAGCAGGATCACGGCGAGGGCGGCGCCCAGGCCGAGCAGGAGGTTGATCACGGAGACTCCGCATGGCGCGGCCCGAAGCCGGGCCAAAGGGTTATTTTATCGGCCCTTGGCTTGATTTGCCATCCGGATTGCTACCCAATGACGCCACTGCGGGAGGTCGTCACGCGGCGGCGGCGGGCGGGGCGCTTGGCTACGACGGGGGCGGCCTCCTTCCGGGGCCTCCCAGGACCCCGCTTGGGGATCTCCTCTTTCGGCTTGAGCACCTTGCGGACTTTCACCTTCTTGTCCTTCTTCACCCGCTCGCGCCGGACCAGGGCGGCGGCGGCGCGGCCGGTCACCACGACGCGGCTGCCATCCTTCAGCTTCTTCACCTTGCTGCCGGGCTTGCGCCCGCGCTTGAGGCTCATGGCCAGCGGCTCCACGTCCAGGAGCTCCCGCTCCAGCTGGGCCTGGAGGGCCATCATCTCCCCGCCATCCGTCTCGTGGTCCTGGCCGCAGAGGTGCAGGAAGGCGTGGATCACCAGCATCTCCACTTCTCGCCTCCGGCTCACACCGAACTTCTTGGCCATTTTCTCCGCGGTCGGGAGGCTAATGACGATGTCGCCGAGGTGCGGGAAAGCGCCCTTTTCCACGCCGGTAGGGAAGCTGAGCACATCGGTGGTCGTGTTTTTCCCGCGATGTTCTCGGTTGAGCTTTCTCATCCCTCGATCATCGACATAAGTCAGAGACATTCCCTGCGCTTCAGGCGCAAGTCGATCCCTGAGGCCCCTCAAGAGTTTGCCGAGGGACTGTTCACCGGGACCCCGTAATTTGCTGCGGCTAGACCAATCGACCGTGAAGGGTTTTGATGTCTCAGTCATGGCCTTCTCCACCACGAAATCAATGAAAGGGGACTAATGATGCTGGCTATTGGGCTTTTTGTCAACCTAGGATTGATAGATGCAGGAATTGAATCAATGTTTGAAAAGCTGCTAGAGTTGAAATATTAGCATAAAATTTAGTATTAAATTTTAAGATAAAAACTATAAATGGAAGACTAACGAATATTATCGTAGAAATAGTTGGAACCTCTGGCATTCTGGTGGCATGAACCCCGGCCTTCCGCGAAACCTGGCAGAACCCCTTGGACGCTTTCTTACCCTGCTTGATCGCTGGAACCGGACCCATGCCCTGACGGCCCTTCCCATCTCTGAGCGCAGAGAGGAGTTGCTGCTGGATGCCGCGGCCTTGCTGCCTTTTCTGGCTCCGCTTGGGCCAGGGAGCCGGGTGGTGGACCTTGGTACGGGGATGGGCGTCCCCTCGGTCCTCCTGGCCCTGGCGAGGCCGGACTTGGAAGTCATCGGAGTGGACGCCTCAACGAAGAAACTGGCCTTCCTCCGGCAAGCCGCCCTGGAATTGCCCGTGCCAAACCTTAAAGCACTCCATGGGCGCCTGGAGGCACTCCCTCCCCTCCAGGCGGACTGGGGCACAGCCAAGGCTTTGGGCTCCCTCCCGCAGCTGCTGGGGTGGTGGGCTCGCCACGGTCGGCCTGGGGCCCCCTTCTTCGCGCTCAAGGGTCTGGACTGGGAGCAGGAGACCCTTCCTGCGGGCTGGTCCGCCACCCCGCACCCCTACCAGCTGCCCACCCGGGGCCAGCGGGTGGTCCTGGAGCTGCGTCCGGTCTAAACAAGAAGGGCCCCGGTCGGGGCCCTTCTGATCACGCCTCGCTCCTTAGCGGGTGATGGTGTCGCCGCTCTGCAGCTCTTCGATGGTGCGCAGCACGCGGCAGGTGGCGGTCCCGGCATCCGTCCGGACCACCATTACCTGGCCGAGGTAGTGATCGACCGCCTCCGTGGGAGCCTTCTTGTCGCTCTCAGAACCGACCGGGAAGGTCCTGGCCCGCAGGGCGAGCAGCACATCGCCGACCTTGAGGCCATGGGAGGCGCCCTTGTCGATGATGATCATGTCGCCACTGGCCGAGTAGCGCTTGCCATCCCGGGTGTAGATGACCACCGCGGCGTCGGGTGCGGCCTTGATGGGGTCGCTGATGTCCGTTCGGGTCTGCAGGGGGAGGTTGGCGGGTTCGGTGAACCGCACGAGGCGATCGCCAAGCTCCACGGAATCCAGGCAGCGCTCGATGACGGCGACAGAGCCCTTGGCCTGGGCCGTGGTGACCCGGACCACGCCCGCCTGCTTCACGACATCGCCAAGCTGCTTCTTGGTCGTGATCGGGTGGGCCAGCTTCCGGGCCACCGTCTTCAGGATCAGGAACCGGTCACCAACCTTCACACCTTGGTCAGCGCCACCGTTGAGATAGATGGTTTCCCCCTCGCCGAGATACTGGCGATCGTCACGCCGGTTACCTGTGATCCGGAGAGCGCCCTGGCTCTTGTAGTGGGCTTCTGCGCCCTCTGGCACCACGTAGGGCAGCTGGATGAAGTCCTGGAAGGCGAAGCCCAGCTCAGCACGCCGGGTGGCACTGGGATCGAAGCGTCGCTGATCCGGTTTCAGGTTGGTGATGGCGTCGGGGACCGAGCCTGCCGTGGCCACGGCCCGGGCCAGGTCGATGACCAGGGGATCGCCGGGGTAGATCCAGTGTGGATCCTTGACCCACTGATTCAGCTCCCAGATCTGGGGCCAAGCATAGGGGTTGCCAAGGTATTTCCCGGCCAGATCCCAGAGCGTGTCGCCCTTCTGGACCAGATGCGTCTTGGAGCCTTCGGGAACGGTAAGTTCCTTGGGGTAGTCCCACTTCGACGAATGGGCCTCGACCTTGACTACGCCGGGGGCCGCCTCTTGGGCCATCAGGCCAGGTGCAGCCAGAGCTAGGGCGATCAGCAGTCCCGGTGCCGCCGTGATGGTGCAGATTCGTCCGGCGTTCAGGCGAGTGGGCAGGCGCATCAGAAACCCCCAGTCAGGATTGGATAGTGGTAATTATAGGTCTTCGACGCGGATCATATCTGAAAATAATGATAGGCGGTTGCGAACTTCGTCCTGGGATATCTGCTCGAGCCTTTCCGTGGAAAACTGCTCCACGGTGAAGCTGGCCATGACCGAACCCACCAGGGTGGCATGCTTGAGGGCCGTGACGTCCATCCGTTCCATCCAGGCCAGGTAGCCAAGGAAGCCCCCGGCGAAGGTATCGCCCGCCCCCGTGGGATCGAAGACGTCCTCCAGCGGGTAGGCCGGGGCCGCGAAGATGCCTTCCGGTGTGAAGATTGCGACGCCGTATTCTCCGCGCTTGACCACCAGGATCCGGGGACCCATGGCCTGGACCTTGCGATAGGCCTTGATGAGGCTGTTGTCCTGGGTCAATTCCCGGACCTCGGCGTCATTGACCAGGAGGATGTCCACTTCCTTGAGCACCGCCTCCAGGGCCGGTCGGGCGCCCCGGATCCAGTAGTTCATGGTGTCCAGGGCGATCCACTTGGGGCGGGTGGCCATCTGGTGCACGACCTCGAGCTGCAGCACCGGGTCGATGTTCCCGAGGAAGAGGTACTCGGACTCCCGGTAGCCGTCCGGGAGAACCGGACGGAAGTCCGCGAAGACATTCAGATCCGTGGCCAGGGTCTTGGCCTCGTTCAAGTCGTACCCATATTCGCCCTTCCAGTGGAAGCTGAGGCCCTTGGCCCTGGAGAGCCCCTTCAGGTCGATGGGGCGGTGGTCGAAGACGCGCAGCTGCTCAGGTCCAAAGTCGTCGCCGACCACAGCCACCACGCGTACGGGGTGGAAGCGGCTGGCGCTGAGGGAGAAGTAGGTCGCGGAGCCCCCGAGGGCGTGCTCTCGCCGCCCGAAGGGGGTGGTCAGATCATCGAAGGCCACACTGCCGACTACCAGCAAACTCATGGTGGGAGCTCCTTGCGCGGTTCAGGGGTGGGTCGGATGGGCTACGAAGTAGAGGAGCCAGGCCTGGTGGCCCCCCATGGGCACCGGGGCCTGGGCGAACCGGGCGACCATGGGCACCTGGCCCGAAGCCAGCAGATCCAGCAGACCCTGATGCAGGACTGGATCGGGACCCAGGGTCACGAGCAGGCTTCGCCAGCCCAGGACGAGCCCATCCCCCAGGCGATCCTGGAGCCGATGGACCGCATCGTCCAGGGTGTGGCCCCGGAGGTCCAGGGTGCCGTCCACCTCGAGGGCCATGCCCGCAGCGAGCTGGAAGCGCAGGGGCATCAGGGTGGGTGCGGGAACTTCCGGTGGGGCAGGCGGGAGAGGTGTGGCCGGGACTTCCTGAGGGGGATGGGCCGCCTCGACGGGTGGGGGAGGAACGACCGGAGCAGGCTGCTCGGCCGGGGTCGCCTTGGCCGGGGTCTTCGCGTGTTTTGCCGAATGCTGGAGGCCCCTGGGCAGGGCCTTGAGACCTTTGAGCTCCTTCACGGCTTCCTGGAAGGTCTCCGGGACAAGAGGTTCCGCTGGTGCCATCGCTTCGGGGGGGGCCGGCTCCTGGGTGGGTGTGGGGGCTGTGGCCTTGGCAGCTTTCAAGCCCATGGCGGAGAGGAACATGGCGTCCTCGTCGTCCAGGCTGCCGGAGCCCGTGGGCTTAGGGGCGGGCCTGGGGGTAGGCTTCGGCGCCACGGGCGTTTCGGGGCCGAGTTGCTGTTTGAGCTTCGCCAGATCCTGCTTCCAAGCCATGAACCGTCCTCATCCCGTCAAGAGTAGGGCATCCCTCGCGCAGGCATGGAGGCAAATTGACCTCGGGCCCGGGTCCGGCCGTTGCAGGCTGGCACCGACCAGAGGCAAAATGCCGCAGCCAACAGACTGATTCAACTGAAGGCCCGTGGCCGGCATCCAAGGAATGACGGCCTTTTGTGTAACCTGGCACAGCCTTCGCTCGTAGCCTCACTGTTCAACCTGGAGGACTCCATGCGCCGCGCTTCGTCCCTGCTCCT
>JAAXXS010000121.1 GCA_013334395.1 Holophagaceae bacterium
GCGTCAGCGTGGCCGCCAGCATCCTCATGGGTCAGACCGAGGCGCCCCTCACCATCCGGCCCTTCCTGGCCCGCATGACCCGCAGCGAGCTCATGCTGATCATGACGGCAGGCATGGCCCACGTGTCGGGCAGCATCATGGTCGCCTATGTGCAGGTGGCGCACGTGGACATCGTCCACCTGCTCACCGCCGTGATCATGACCGCGCCGGGGGCGGTGATGATGGCCAAGATGCTGGAACCCGAGGTGGAAGCCCCTGAGACCGCCGGCGAGGTGAAGGTCGACATCCCCTGCCATGACGCCAACGTGCTGGACGCGGCGGCCCGCGGCGCCTTCGAGGGTGGCCAGCTGGCCTTCAACGTGGCCGTCATGCTCATCGCCTTCATCGCCCTCATCTACCTGATCAACGGCCTCATGAAAGCCGTGCACCCGGGCTTCACGCTGGAGTGGGTGCTGGGCGGGGCCTTCAAGGTCCCGGCCTTCCTCATGGGCGTGCCCTGGTCCGAGGCGGGCCAGGTGGGCGGGCTGTTGGGCAAGCGCATGGTGGTCAACGAGTTCGTGGCCTTCCTGGACCTGGGCGCCATGACCAACCTCTCCGCCAAGGCGCGGCTCATCTCCACCTTCGCCCTCTGCGGCTTCGCCAACTTCAGCAGCATCGCCATCCAGGTGGGCGGCATCGGGGCCCTGGTGCCCGAGCGCCGCGGCGACCTGGCCCGGCTGGGTTTCCGGGCCATGCTGGCCGGCACCCTGGCGAACTTCCTGAGCGCCTGCATCGCGGGGATCCTGACCTAGCCGGGATGCCCGTGCTCAGTTCACGATTTCGGGCTCTTCCGCAGCGTCGTGGGGGGGCGTGATGCCGTGCCAGCCAGCCTTCCAGGCCACGTTCAGGGCCAGCGCCGCTAGGACGTAGGTGGTGAAGAACGTGATGAAGAACCGGTGCTGGAGCAGGATCATCATGGCAAAGACCAGCACGATGCTGAGGCTGGTGACCATGGAGGTCCGGGGACTGGCGGCCTTCTTCTTGAAGCTCGGGAAGCGGAGCGTGGACACCATCAGCAGGCCCACCAGGAACAGCTCCAGGGCGAAGGCGTAGGCCCAGAAGGTCACCGAGGGCGGGGTGGGGTGCCAGATGATCACCGAGGCCACGCAGGCGGCACCGGCGGGAATGGGGAGGCCCACGAAATAGCGGGCATCCACGGCGCCCACACTGACGTTGAAGCGGGCCAGGCGCAGGGCGCCGCAGGCCGTGAAGACGAAGCAGGCGGCCCAGCCGGCGGCCCGGAGGTGACTGTCCTGGATGCCCAGGTGGAAGAACCCGTAGCGGTAGGCCAGGATGGCGGGGGCCATGCCGAAGCTCACCACGTCGGCCAGGCTGTCCAGCTGGACGCCGAACTCCGTGGTGGTGTTGGTGGCCCGGGCCACCCGGCCGTCCAGGCCGTCGAAGACCCCAGCCAGCACCAGCAGGCCCGCGGCCCACTGGAAGTAGTATTCCGGCCGGGCTCCTGCGGCGTTGATGGACATGACCACGCTGGAGAAGCCGCAGAAGATCGAGGCCATGGTGATGCTGGAGGGCAGCACGAACATGCCCCGCCGCATCGCGCGCTGGCGACGGGCTCGGCGTTCCTCGGGGCTCAGTCGGGGTTTCATGGCCTCAGTTTCTCACATCCCATGCCCACCCGGTGGGATCCGGGCCCGGAGGGTATCCTGATCCCCCAGGGGGAGCGCTTGCAGCAGGTTGTCGTCATCGGCGGAGGGCACGCGGGACTTGAGGCTGCGCAGATCGCGGCCCGGATGGGCATGGCCACGACCCTGCTCACCATGAACCTGGACCAGATCGGCCAGATGAGCTGCAATCCCAGCATCGGGGGAGTCGGCAAGGGCCACATGGTGCGTGAGCTCGACGCCCTGGGCGGCGCCATGGGCCGCCTCATCGACGCCACGGGCATCCACTTCCGCATTCTCAACGAGAGCCGGGGCGTGGCGGTGCGCGGGCCCCGGGCCCAGGCGGACAAGGTCAAGTACCGCAGCGCCGCCCGGCAGCTGCTGGAGCAGACCCCCCATCTGAAGCTGCGCCAGGGCATGGCCGCCCGGCTGCTCTGGCGGGAGGGCACCCGGGGCCTCCTGGGGGTGGAGCTGCTGGACGGCTCGGTGCTGCCCTGCGATGCCGTGGTGGTCACCAGCGGCACTTTCCTGAATGGGCAGGTGCTCATCGGGGCCCGGCGCCAGGAGGCGGGCCGGGCCGGGGAGCCCGCCAGCACCCACCTGGCCCAGCAGCTGCGGAGCCTGGGCCTGCGGCACCGGCGCCTGAAGACTGGCACCAGTCCCCGCATCGCCAGCGGGTCCATCGACTTCGGCCGGCTCCTGGTGCAACCCGGGGACGACCCGCCGCGGCCCTTCAGCTTCTTCAGCACCGCCATCCCCCAGCGGCAGGTGCCCTGCCACATTGTCCACACCACGGCCCAGACCGAGGCCATCGTGCGGGAGAACCTCAGCCAGTCCAGCCTCTACGGTGGGCACATCGAGGGGGTGGGGCCCCGATACTGTCCCTCCATCGAGGACAAGTTCGTGAAGTTCCCGGACAAGGGACGGCACCAGATCTTCGTGGAGCCCGAGAGTCTCGAGACCGAGGAGACCTACCTGGCGGGACTCTCCACGTCCCTGCCAACCGAGGTGCAGCTGCGCATGGTCCGCACCCTCCCGGGCTTCGAGGCGGCGGAGATCCTCCGCCCCGGCTATGCCATCGAGTACGACAGCTTTGACCCCCTGCAGCTGCGCCGGGACCTCTCCGTGACCGGGCTTGAGGGGGTCTGGTTCGCGGGCCAGATCAACGGCACCACGGGCTATGAGGAGGCGGCGGGCCAGGGGCTGCTGGCCGGGATCAACGCTGTGCGCTGGCTCCGGGAGCAGGAGCCGGTGGTGCTGGGCCGGGACCAGGCCTACCTCGGCGTCATGGTGGATGACCTCGTCACCAAGGGCACGGACGAGCCCTACCGCATGCTCACGGCCCGGGCCGAGCACCGTCTGGCCCTGGCCTGCGACCTGGCGGACAGCCGCCTGCTGGCCGTGGCCCGGACGGTGGGGGCCCTGGCCCCCGAGGAGCTGGCCCAGGTCGAGGCCCGGGCGGCGGCCCGGGAGCAGCTGAAGGCCCGCTGCGACGAGGCCTGGGTGACCCAGACCAGCCCCTTCGGCTCGATCGCGGCAGGGGCGGGCATCCGCCTGGACGCCGGTCTGACCCTGGCGGAACTGTTCCGTCGCCAGCGGGTCAGCCCTGAGGATGCGGATGCCTGCCTGGCCCTGCTGGAGGGCTGGAACCCGGATCAGCCCGGCTGGGATGCGGCCCGGGAGCGGGACCTGCTGCTCTTCGACCTGCGCTATGCCCCCTACCGGGACCGGGAGGCCCGGCTCCTGGAAGGCCAGAGGGCCTGGGACCACGTGCGGATCCCCTCGGACCTGCGGGTGGAGCACCTGCACGGCATCTCGCGGGAAGTCTTGGAAAAGCTGGCCCTTCATCGCCCGGAGACCCTGGGTCAGGCCAGCCGGATCCCCGGGATCACACCTGCGGCGGTGACCATCCTCCACCTGCTGATTCATCGCTCGGAGAGCATATAGTTGAATTGTGATTTTTGTCCTTGAGTCTCCATTCAGCTGGAACCTTACTCTGAGAGGAGTCGTTGACCTGGAGGTCCCCGTGACAACCGTACTCGACACCCCCGTTCCCGCCGCCAGCACCTCCGTCCGGATGCTGAAGATCGGCCAGCTGGCCGCCCGCTCCGGGATCACGGCCCGCAACCTCCGCTTCTACGCGGACGCCGGCGTGTTCGGGGAGCTGCCGCGGTCCCCGAAGGGCTACCGGCTCTTCCCCCCGGAGGCGGTGCACTGGGTCCAGATCCTCAAGGCCTCCCAGGCCGCGGGGTTCAGCCTCGAGGAGGTCCAGGAGCTGCTCCGGGCCCTCCGCCAGGACACGGCCCCCTGCGAGCATGTCCGCGAGGCCCTTTCCGGCAAGCTGAGTGTCCTGGAGAGCCGCCTGTCGGAGATCCAGCTCCTGGTGGACATCCTGCGGAACACCCTGGGGACACCTGACGGCTATAGCCGGGACCTGGGCTGCAACCTGATGGAAACCCTGCTGCTGGAGTCGGCGCGGCTGCCCGCGCTGGCCGAGCACAAATCCTGAAGACGTGAGGAGGCAAAGATGAGCGGTGTGGTGTATCGGGTTCAGGGCATGACCTGCGGCGGCTGTGCGAAGCACGTGGAGAAGGCCCTCAAGGGGGTGGTCGGCGTCACCGCCGTCGCCACCGACGTGGCCAAGGGCACGGCGACGGTGGAGGGCGAGGCCTCCTACGAGGCCATGGCCGCCAGCGTGGCCGAGGCGGGGTATGAGATGGTGGGTCCGGCCTGAACCCCGGGCCCGGAGGGAGCACCTTGGGCCAGCAGACCTACACCGTCTCGGGCATGACCTGCGCGGCCTGCGTGCGCCACGTGGAGAAGGCCCTGAAAGCCACGCCGGGCGTGGCCGCGGCGGCGGTGAACCTGGCCACCAGCACGGTGACCGTGGAGGGCACCGCAACCTTCGAAGCCCTGGCCCTCCAGGTGGAGGACGCCGGCTACGGCCTGGCCGCGATCGAGCCGGACACGCCTGCGGGCGATGACCTCGCGCCGGCCCGGCGGCGCATGCTCCTGGCCCTGGGGCTCACGGCCCCCATGCTGGCGATGATGATCCCGGGCCTGGATTGGCACCTGCCCGGGTGGGTGCAGCTGCTGCTGGCCACGCCGGTGGTCTTCGGGGCGGGCCTGGGCTTCTTCCAGCGCGCGCTGCGCCAGGTCCGGCATGGCCAGGCCTCCATGGACACGCTCATCGCGCTGGGCTCGGGCATCGCATGGGCCTTCGCCGTAGGCGAGTGGTGGCGCGGAGCCCATCACCTCAGCTTCGAGACCGCCGCAGCCCTAGTGGCCTTCCTGCTCAGCGGCAAGTATCTCGAGGCCCGGGCGAAGACCCGGGCCACCGATGCGCTCAAGGCACTGCTCTCCCTCGCGCCGCCCACGGCGCAGAGGATCGAGGCCGACGGATCCCTGCTGGAGGTGCCCGTCTCTGTGCTGCATCCGGGCGACCGGGTGAGGGTGCTGCCGGGGCAGGCGGTCCCTGCGGATGGTCGGGTGAGCTCAGGGGTGGCGGAGGTCGATGAGTCCATGCTGACGGGCGAGCCCCTGCCGGTGCCAAAAGGGCCCGGCGAGGCGCTGGTGGCGGGGACCGTGGTGCACGGGTCGGCCCTGGAGCTGGAGGTGCTCGCCGTCGGGGCCGACACGCAGCTGGCCCGCATGGCCGCGCTGGTGGCCCAGGCCCAGGGCTCCAAGGCCCCGGCCCAGGATCTGGCCGATCGGATCAGTGCAGTCTTCGTGCCGCTGATCCTCGTGCTCGCGGCAGTCACCTTCGCGGGATGGTGGTGGCTTGGTGGGGGGGTCGCCCAGGCCTGGCGGCCGGCGGTGACGCTGCTGGTGATCGCCTGTCCCTGCGCCCTCGGACTCGCCACCCCGGTGGCGGTGATGGTGGGGCTCGGTGCCGCGGCGCGCCAAGGCGTGCTGGTGCGAGATGCCGCCGCCCTGGAGGCCCTGGGCCAGGCCACGGACCTGGTCTTCGACAAGACGGGCACCCTCACCGAAGGCCGTCCCCGCCTGCGTCGGATCATCTCCTGCGCGGACCTGTCGGAAGCCAGTCTCCTGGCGATCGGGGCGAGCCTGGAGCGGGACTCGGAGCATCCCATCGGCCGGGGCATCCGCGCGGCCCATGCTGGGATGGACCTTCCGGTGCAGGCCTTCCGGGCGCACCCGGGGGGCGGGATCACGGGGAACGTGGAAGGCCGGACCTGGCGCCTGGGTAGCGCGTCCTTCCTGGAGGCGGAGTTCCCTCCGGTCGAGGACGACGGCATCGCCGTGGGGCTCGCGAATGAAACAGGTCTCCAGGGCCTGTTCATCCTCGGGGACCGGCTTCGCGCCGAGGCCCCTGGCGTGGTGGCCCAGCTCAAGCAGCAGGGGCTGCGCCTGCACCTCCTCACGGGTGACCGGGCCGCTCCGGCGCGGGCCATGGCGGCGGCGGCGGGCATCGAGGAAGTCACGGCCGAGGTGCGCCCGGAAGCCAAGCTGGCACACCTGAAGGCGCTGCAGACCCAGGGTGCGGTGGTGAGCTTCGTGGGCGACGGCGTCAATGATGCTCCGGCCCTGGCCCAGGCGGACTGCGGCATCGCCATGGGCTCCGGCGCGGGGGAGCAGGGCACGGGGGCCGCCATGGCAGCAGCGCCGCTGGTGCTGCTGCGGCCGGGCCTCGAACCCATCCTCGCAGCCCGGCGCCTGGCGCTGCGCACCCACCGGGTGATCCGGCAGAACCTGGGCTGGGCCTTCGGCTACAACCTGGTGCTGGTGCCCCTGGCGGCCTTCGGGCAGCTAGAGCGCTTCGGCGGCCCCATGCTGGCCGGCGTGGCCATGGGTCTGAGCAGCCTCACGGTGGTGCTCAACGCGCTGCGCCTGCGGCGCTGAGCTACAGATCCTGCGCCAGACCCTTGAGGTAGGCGATGAACTCGGGACGCAGCTCGTCACGCTTGAGGGCGAACTCGATGTTCGCCTTCAGGTAGTCAAGCTTGTTGCCGGTGTCGTAGCGCTTGGCGGGAATGGGCGCAGCCACCAGCCGTCCCTCGCGGGCCAGCGCGGCCAGCGCGTCGGTGAGCTGGTACTCGCCCCCGACGCCGGGCTCCAGCGCGGCCAGGTGGTCGAAGACGCGGGGCTCCAGCACGTAGCGACCCACCACGGCCCAGCGGCTGGGGGCATCTTCCGGTGCTGGTTTTTCGACAATGGTTGTCACATCCCAAGACGCGCCGTGATTCTCTGTGGCGTTCACGATGCCGTAGCGGGAGACGTGTTCGAGGGGGACTTCCTGCACGCCCACCACGGATTTCCCGGTGGCGTGATAGGCGGCGATGAGGGCATCCAGCGCCCGATCGCGTTCATCAAAGACGTCGTCGCCCAGGAGCAGGGCGAAGGGTTCGTGGCCGACGGCATAGCGCGCGCAAAGCACCGCGTGGCCCAGGCCCAGGGGCTCCCCCTGGCGCACGTAAGCAAAGTGGGCCAGGTGGGTGATGCCCCGGACCAGCTCCAGGTCCTCCTGCTTGCCCCGCCGCCGCAGGGTGTCCTCCAGCTCGAACGCGACGTCGAAGTGGTTCTCGATGGCGGCCTTGCCGCGCCCGGTCACCAGCACCAGGCTCTCGATGCCCGCCCGGATGGCCTCCTCCACCACGTATTGGATGACCGGAGTGTCCACTAAGGGGAGCATTTCCTTGGGTTGGGCCTTGGTGGCAGGCAGGAAACGGGTGCCAAGCCCCGCGACTGGAATGACCGCTTTCCGGAGGGTCTTCATGTCAGCTCCATGGGGCCATGATGGCCTAAGGCGCAGTGGTGGCGGAAGGTTCTGGCCCCCCAATGTAAATTTTTTCTTGCGTCAGCGGGCACAGGTGTTAGTCTGGATGTCCTGCGCAGTTGAGGCTGCGGGGTGCAGAAGTGGCCGAGAGGCGGCTTTGACCATGTGTAAGCATGGGGGCGTCTTTGAAAACCGGATAGAAGATAGGAAGCCTTTGAGGG